>CALMIQ010000474.1 GCA_937863965.1 uncultured Micropruina sp. | reverse complement strand
GAGTCGCCGGCACCCGAGCCCGTCGGGGCTGGGATCATGGAGGAATGCCGGACGGGTCCCGTCCGTTGCACCACGCAGGAGGCGAAGCATGCTGTTCACCAAACCGACGATGGTCGATCCCCGGGTGGCCCTGCGCGGCCGCGACACCCCGATCCTGCGCCATCCGTTCTTCCACCGGGTCTTCGGCCACCCCGTCGACCGGGTGCCCGAGGGCGCCGAGGTGGCGATCCTCGGCCTGGGCTGCTTCTGGGGCGCCGAGAAGCTGTACTGGAACACCCCCGGGGTGCTCAACACCGCGGCTGGCTACGCCGGCGGCTACACCCCTAACCCCACCTACGAGGAGGCGTGTTCCGGCCGCACCGGCCACGCCGAGGTGGTCAAGGTCGTCTACGACCCCGCGAAGCTCAGCTACGAGGACGTCCTGCGGATCTTCTTCGAGAACCACGACCCGACCCAGGGCTTCCGCCAGGGCAACGACCGCGGCACCCAGTACCGCTCGGCCATCTACACCCTGAACGACGATCAGGCCCGGCGCGCGACCGCCGTCCGGGACGCCTTCGCGCCCGAGTTCGCGGCGTCCGGCTTCGGCCCGATCACCACCGAGATCGCGCCCGCCGACGCCTTCTACTACGCCGAGGACTACCACCAGCAGTACCTCGAGGCCAACCCGTTCGGGTACTGCCCGGTGCACGCCACCGGCGTCACCTGCAACCCGGGGAGCACCGCCGGCTGAGGGTCGTCGGCCGATCATGCCGCTCTCCCGCCGCGGCCTGCTGCTCGTCGGGGCGCTCGCGCCACTCGCCGCCTGCGCCGGCGCACCGCAATGGCGCCCGATCGGCCCGGACGCCGAACCGCTGGCGCTGACCACGCTCGCGGGCGGGTTGCTGGTCGGCCTGGCCGGCTCTCGGGGACCCGCCCTGCAGGGGCCGGACGGCGCCATCGGCGTCCGCACGTCGTCCGACTACGGACGCGAGGCGCGCTGGGTCGGCCTGGCCAGCTGGGAAGGCCGCATCGTCGGCATCGGGATGACCCGGGGCGGCGCCCACGGCAACGCGCGCTGGTCGGTCTTCGCCGGCACCGCGGATGCCGGCGTCGCCGAACGGGAGCAGCCGTTCGACGTCTTCCACGGCTACGGCGCCGGCCAACTGGTCGCCGCGTCCTTCGTGGCCGGCCGGTCCGTGCTCGTCGGCTCCTGGCAGAGCGCCGCGGCCGGCTTGGACGTCGCGCTGTGGCGGACCGACGGCGACCGCTGGTCACGGCGTCCCTCCACCGGCACCGTTCTCGCCGCGACCTCACGCAGCCTCCCCCAGGCCCATGCCGCCGCGGGTGGCGCACGGCTGATGATCGTCGGGCAGGTGATCGAGCTGGCGCCGTTGCGCACCCGAGCCGTCGCCTGGACCTGCACCGACCCGGACGCCGACTGGACGCGGATCGACCTCCCCGGGGCGGGCACCACCACCGTGGCGGAGTCGGTGGCCGCCCACCCGGACGGCTGGCTGATCGGCGGTCGCTCGGACGCCCGGCTCACCGCGTGGACGGTCGCACCCGACCTGAGCGTCCGCACCGTCCCGGTGCCGCAGGTGGCCGCCGCCGACCGGACAAGGGTCGCCGCGTCCGCCGACGGTGCGCTGCTGATCGTCGCCACCGACGGCAACCGGATCGAGGCGCTGCGCGGACGCCCGGGCGCCTGGGAGCGGACGTCGCCGCCGGGCAGCGCACCGGTCGCGGCCGCCTGGGCGACCGATCCGGCGGTGATCACGGCCGACGGCCCGAATCCCCGGCGGCTATTCGCACTATCCTGACCGGCATGATCGACGCCGACCTCGCCGGACGCCTGCGCACCGCCGGCCTGACCTGGCGACCGGCCAGCGGCGACCGCTTCACCATTCCCGGCGGCGAACTCGCCGACGAGGTGTTCGTGATCGCCGACATGGTGATCCAGGTGCAGGACGTCCCCGGCGGGTCGAGCGTGCTCAAGTTCAACGGCACCACCGAGTGGGCGCTCGACTCGATCGACCACACCCGGGTGCTCTGGCTGCCCCGCGAGGACCAACTGCGGGACGCCCTGGGCGATCGCTTCGAGAACCTGACCGACCTCGGTGGCGGCTACGCGGTCACCCTGGCCGACGGCAGCCGGCACCTCGACATCGACGCCGAACGCGCCTACGCCCGCGCCGTCCTGCATGTGCTGGGTGGCTCGTGAACGTCGTCATCCCGCGCCGCTTCCGCGGCCCTGAGAACTCCGGCAACGGCGGCTACAGCGCCGGGGCCGTGGCCGCGGCGCTCGGGCTGCCGCTGGGACCCGCGGAGGTGACGCTGTGGCGTCCGCCCCCGTTGGACGTCCGGCTCCCGGCGGTCCTCGACGCAGACGGCGTCCGGGTCGAGTCGGCCGAGGGCACCGTGGCCGAGGCCCGGCCGGCGCCGCTGGAGCTGGACATTCCAGAACCGGTCGGCCGCGACGAGGCCGCCGAGGCGTCGCACGACTGTCCGTGGCTGGTGGACCATCCCTATCCGCAGTGCTTCGTCTGCGGCACCGCGCGGCCGGACGGGCTGCGGATCTTCCCCGGCCCGGTCGCCGGACGCCGGGTGGCCGCCGCGCCCTGGGTGCCGGACGCCACGGTCTGCGCCGACGACGGCGGCGTCCGGCCCGAGGTGGTCTGGGCCAGCGTCGACTGCCCGTCCCTGTTCGGCTACGGCTGCTTCGACGAATGGCCCACGCTGATGCTGCTCGGCCGCTTCACCGCCCAGGTGCTCCGGCTGCCGCGACGCGGCGAGCCGTGCGTGGTGATGGGCTGGGCCCTCGGCCGCGACGGCCGCAAGTACGACACCGCGGCCGCCCTGCACACCGCCGAGGGCGAACTGCTGGCCGCCAGCCGGGCGCTGTGGATCACCCTCAGGCCGTCCAACCCCCTGGTCGCTGCCACCGCCGGCTGACGCTGGGCCGGCCTCCCCTCAGTTCGGGCTTCGCGCAATCGGGTTCCGCAATCGGGGACGGTTCCTTGAACCGTTCACGGAACCGTCCCCTGAACCGGAAGGAACCGTCCCCTGAACCGAAACGGAACCGTCCCCACGTTCGGGTTCTCGCGCAATCGGGGACGGTTCCCGGCGTGCGAACTTGGAACGAAAAGAACCGTCCCCGAGGCTGGGGCGCGAGCGTCGTAGGCTGGCCGCATGACTCAGGACGTGACCCAGACCCGCCCGGCCTGGCAGAACCAGGAGGTCGTCGACCACTTCCTCGACGAGGCCGAGGTGTGGGCCGTGGTCGGGTTGTCGGGCGACCCGGACAAGACGGCGTTCCGCATCGCACGGCTGTTGCAGCAGCGCGGCAAGCGGATCGTGCCGGTCCATCCGGCCGCCCCGACCGTGCTCGGCCAGCAGGGTTACCCGACCCTGGCCGACGTCCCGTTCCCGATCGACGTGGTCGACGTCTTCCGGCGCTCGGAGGCGGCCGGGCAGTTCGTCGACGAGGCGATCGCGGTCGGCGCCGGCGGCGTGTGGTTCCAGCTGGGCGTGATCGACCACGACGCGTTCGACCGGGCCCGGGCCGCCGGGTTGCCGATGGTGATGGACACCTGCCCCGCGATCGAGTGGCGGCTGCGCGGCTGAGCCGCCCGCGTCGTCCGGACGTCGACCGCGGCATGGTCGCCACGCCGACCCCCGGCGCCCGGCCCGACCGGTCCCTACCCGCAGGGCGGCCGGAGCGACGGCGTAGGGTGAAGCGCATGTGCCGCAACATTCGCCCGCTCAACAACTTCGAACCGCCGGCGACCAGCGACGAGGTGCGCGCCGCCGCACTCCAGTTCGTCCGCAAGGTCTCCGGGACGACCAAGCCGTCCAAGGCCAACGAGGAGCACTTCAACGAGGCCGTCGAGGAGATCGCTCAGATCACCCAGCACCTGCTCGACCATCTGACCACGTCGGCTCCGCCCAAGAACCGCGAGACCGAGGCGGCCAAGGCCCGCGCCCGCTCGGCGGCCCGGTTCGCCAGCTGAATCGACCCGGGCCGCGGCCGGCCCGTGCGGCCCGACGGGCCCGGACGACGAAGCCGTCAGCCCAGGAAAAGCAGCGGGCGGGGCCGACCGCTCGACCCCGCCCGTGATGCCGGCAGGATCAGGACGCCTCGGCGATCCGGTCGAGCGCGGTCTCCCAGTGCTGGGTGATCGCGTCGACGTCCCAGTCACCGGGGATGTGCTCGTGACGGATCTCCACCACGGTGGAATCCTCGGACTGCTGCAGCAGTTGCAGGTCGACCAGCGACTTGGGGGCATCCGGCTCGGCGTGCCAGCTGAAGCGGATCTGCTCCAGCGGGTGATAGCTCCGCACGACGCCGTAGGTGCCGTTGCTGGCGTGCCAACTGTCGCCCTTGTCACCCAGCAGGCCGCCCTCGCCCAACAGGGCTTCGGCACCGGCGGGAGTGGCCAACAGACGCCACACTTCCTTCACTGGTTGGGACACCGACCGCTGGACGACAACGGTGGTGTCCTGGGACTCCACGAGCGAGTCGCTCGCACTCTGATCCGACATTGAAACCTCGATCCGATCGGTCCGAACCCGGTCCACAGCGACCGGTAGGGCCACCATACCTCCGGCCGAGACGACGCGCGCGGCGTGTCGATCCAGAGTTCACGACGGCCCGGAAGATACAAAGGACGTGCGACCGGACCGCGTATGAGGTGGTCCGGTCGAGTCGTTCCCGGACGCCGTTTCGGGGCCCCGTTCCGGGGCGCAGGAGGGCGTCCTGTTCCGCGAACCTGGCCGACCCCGCGATCACGGGGAACGGCCGGTGATCCGGCGACCCGGCCCTCGTCGTCCGGCCCTTGCCGGGTCATCCCGGGCTCGGCTCGGAACCTCCGCCGGCCGTGACTGCTGATGCTGGTGGGACGAATGAAACTCCTTGTGACAGTCGATACGCGCGCTCCCTTCGGCGTCCCGAAAAGAGCTCGGCGAGTTCGTCCGAAACCCTTGCGCGGCTCGCGCTCGCGGAGTAGAAATGCTCCTACGCCGAATCCGACGAACAGAAGTCGCAAGACCTCAACGGACGTCATCAGCGATTCAGCGAACGGTAGGTAATCGGGACCCATTGCCCACGGAGCGATCCGAGGGCGTTCCGCAAGACGAGCGGACGGGTAGGCGAACCAACCGGAGTTCGGGAGTCGTCTTCCCCGAACGAACAGGGGCCGGATCGACTCATACTCGATCCGGCCCCGCCTCAATTCTGACCCCATCCTCACCCGTGCCCACGACGGGGCGGGTCCGCGCCCGCGGACTGGGACGGTACGCGGACACCGACGGCTCGCCGGCCAACCAGAACCGCCACGGACGCCGCGCCGCCACCGAGACCCCCACCCGCGGCCCGGTCGCGATCGGCCCGGCCGGCTCGTCCCGCGGCAGCAGTTCCAGATCCCGCTCGCCGATCCGGCGTCCCGAGTCGTCCAGGGTGAGCGCGAGCGCCTGGCCGAGGCATCCCGGCCCACGCGCCAGGCGGACGTCCGGGACGCCGGGACGGCGGGCCCGCGCGACGTCCAGGCCGTCGACCACCTGCCCCGCGCGCAACAGCACCGCGGAGCCGCTGCCGACCGGCCCGCAGACCACGTTGGCGCAGATGTGGATGCCGTAGGAGCGGTAGCAGTACAGCGTCCCGGGCCGCTCGAACAGGTGCCTGGTGTGCGGACGCCACCCCCGGTGGGCGTGCGCCGCCGGATCCTCGGCCCCGTGGTAGGCCTCGACCTCGGTGATCCGCACCGTCACCGGACCCAGCCGGAACCGCATGCCGAGCAGATCGGGGGCGACGGCCAGGGCGTCCCGGGTGAGGTCCATGGGCCCAGTCTGCCCCGGGGCGCCCCCGTCCGGCCCGGGAGGGTAGTCTCGGCTGGTGCGCACCCCTGCCCTGGCCGCGGTGATCGTCGCGCTCGGCCTGCTCGGCGGCTGCGTCCAGCCAGCGCCGACGCCCACCCCGAGCGCCCGCCCGACCGTGGTCAGCGTCGATCTGACCGCACCCGGACAGGCGCGCGCGATGGTCCGCCGGCTGATCGCCAAGGCGGGCACCCCGCGGCTGATCCAGGTGGAGATCACCAAGGACTGGGCCTCGATCACCGTGGTGAAGGACGACCGCGCCGAGACCTGGGCGTGGCGCGACGACACCATCAAGCAGGTGGACACCGATGTCGCCTACGTGCAGCAGACGGTCTTCTCGATCGACGACTTCAACATCAACGACGTCGGCGGGCTGCTTCGCGCGGCCGCCGGCATCTCGGGGTCGGAGAGCAGCCAGGAGCTGCAGATCGTGGACTCCTCCGCCGGCGAGGTGTTCATGAGCGTCTCCACGGTGCCCGAGTCACGCACCGTCTTCTTCTACCCGGACGGCGGCCTGCTGCCCACCCTGGACTTCACCACCGAGGGCGCGATCCGACAGGGGTTGGCGGACGTCACCGGCACCCGCACCACCGCGCTGGCGATCGGCGTCCAGTCGAACCTGGGCGCCTGGCTGGACTTCCCCGGCAGCGCCACGACCACCATTCGCCGGTTGCGCACGTCGACCGTCCCGGTGACCATCAACGAACGCTCACAACGCCCCGAGCTGCCGGCGTTCAACGTCACCCGGGTGCGCGCCGCGGCCATCTGGCGGGTGCTGTCGGAGGCCCGCACCGAGGGCCGCCTGGACGCCGACACCCGCTGGCAGGTGACCGTGGACGACCGGGTCGGCACCGGTGTCCCCCGGATGTACTTCACCATCGGCACCGGCTCGCTCGTCACCGACCTGGACGGCGAGGAGATCACCCGCTGAGCGGGACTCCGCCCATCCTGGGGTGCGCGGCGGCCGGGGCGGGTGGTGGCCCGGGTCAGGAGGCGAAGGTGTTGCACTGGTTGGGGTCGCCGGTCTGGAAACCCCTGGTCAGCCAGGTCTCCCGCTGCTGGGCCGAACCGTGCGTCCAGGACTCCCGGTCGACCCGTCCGGTGGCCTGTTCCTGGATGCGGTCGTCACCGACCGAGCGGGCGGCGTCCGCGGCCCGCAGGACGTCGTCGCGGCTGATCGAGGCGATCGGCGAGCGGACGTCCTTGGCGGCGTTCGCCAGCCAGACGCCCGCGTAGCAGTCGGCCTGCAACTCGAGCTTGACCTGGGGTGAGTTGGGTCCGGTCTGATTGCCCGCCTGCTGCACCCGGTCCAGGACGCCGGTCAAGTTGGAGATGTGGTGGCCGTACTCGTGGGCGATCACGTAGGCCTCGGCGGCGTCCCCGCCCTTGGCGCCGAGCTGGCGGGTCAGCTGGGCGAAGAACCCGGTGTCCAGGTAGACGACCCGGTCGGCCGGGCAGTAGAACGGCCCGACGGCGGACGTCGCCGTGCCGCACCCGGTGCTCACCGAGCCGGTGAAGATATGGGTCCTGGTGGCCTGGTACCCGGGCAGCGCCTTGCTCCAATAGCCCTGGATCGAGTTGGTGTAGGCCACGAACCGGCAATCGCGATTCGCCTCGATGTCGGCGCCGGTGCGGCACTCGGCGTAGGAGTCCGCGGTCTGTTGCGGCCCCGCCTCGGTGCCCGCGAGCAGCGCGCTCGGGTCGAAGCCGAGGAACATAGCCAGCACGATGATGATCAGCCCGCCGACCCCACCGACCGCGAGCCTCCCGCCCGCACCACCACCGCCGGAACTGCTGGTCACCTGCGAGCTGTCGAGATTCGCCGATTCCCTGTATTGCACCGCCCGCTCCTTCGCCGACCCGTGGGTTGGAGTCTAGTGCCGCGGTCACCGACCTCCGCCGCCCGGCGAGGTGCGCCCTCCCGGTTGTCGCTCGAGGCGGCGATGGAGCGGCCGGGGAGTCGGTTTGGTCAGCCCTAATGCCTCGGTCATCATGGGCAGATGCAGATCGTGGGCGTCGTCGTCGCGGGAGGGTCGAGTGTCTTCGTCCGCCCGCTGGTACACGGCGCCGACCCCTACCGGCTCGCCTGGGAGCTCGGCTACCGGATCGTGCGGCCGCTGTCGGCGACCGGCCAGGGGGACGACCTGACGTTCACCGTCCAGGTCTCCGCACACGGCCGCAAGGTGTCCGAGCGCGGCCAGCAGCGGCGCCGGGCGCTCGATCCCGACCTGGACGAGGCCGACATCCGCGAGCCGCTGGTGCGCCAGCGGCTGGCCGCCTACGCGATCGTGCTGAGCTCGCGCGGGTTGCTCGCCACCGAGTTCTCCGAACGGACGGCCGTGCCGCACACCTGGGGGCTTCCGGGCGGCGGCATCGACGCGGGCGAGAACCCGAGTCAGGCGGTGATCCGGGAGGCCGTCGAGGAGACCGGCCAGCACATCGAGATCCTGCAGCTGCTGGACATCCAGACCGACCACTGGATCGGGCGCTCCCCCAGCGGCGTGGTGGAGGACTTCCACGCCGTCCGGATCATCTATGCGGCGTCCTGCCCCGAACCCACCGACCCGGTCGTGCAGGACGTCGGGGGCACCACGGCGTCCGCCCGCTGGGTGCCGCTGCATCAGTGGCAGCGGATGCACTGGGCCGCCGGCTCCCGCGCCCTGCTCGACCGTCACCTGACCCGGCTGTCTACCCGGTTCGGCTACCGCCGGCGCAGCGCCGGCTGAGTTCCGCACGCCGCCCGCATGCGCGGCGCGGGCTCCAGCGCTGGCCCTCCCTCGCGCTCACCTGACTCCGTTCAGGACTCTGTCGACCCCCGGAGTGGTTGGGCGAGCGCTTGGTGTGGGGGGCTGGAGACGACGAAACGCCGCCGGCGTACCGGCGGCGTTCGTGCGTCCGAGACCAGCGGACCGGAGGGTCCGCGACTCAGTTGGAGCGGAAGTAGGACAGCAGGCGGAGCATCTCGATGTAGAGCCAGATCATGGTGACGGTCAGGCCGAACGCACCACGCCACGACTCGGACGCCGGCGCGCCCATCGCGATCCCCTGCTCGATGTAGTCGAAGTCGAGAATCAGGTTGAACACCGCCAGGCTGACACCGATCGCCGAGATCAGCAGCAGGAAGGCCAGGTTGCCGCCGGAGAACAGGAAGCCCATGCCGAACATCGACAGGATGAAGTTCACCAGCAGGACGCCGGCGTAGGCCAGGGTGCCGATCATCACCATCTTGCGGAACTTGCTCGTGACCTTGATCCGGAAGAACTTGTAGACCGCCAGCGTCGCGCCGGCGGTGACCAGGGTGGCCATCACGGCGGCCGGGACGATGCCGCCCCAGGCGGACTCGTAGATCTTGCTGACCGCGCCGATGAAGACGCCCTCGATGGCGGCGTAGGCGAGCACCGCGCCCGGGTTGATCACCCGGCGGGCGGCGACGATCATCACGGTCACGAAGCCGACCAGCGCGCTGACGATCATCGCGGGCAACAGCAGGGTCGCCGGCATGAACATGAAGGTGATCGCCGCGACGGCGATGACGGTGCCCATGGTGATCGCCGACTTGGTGATGACGTCGTCGATGGTCATCACCCCGCGGGTCGCCTGGACGGGATCCTGCGGGTAGTACTGCTGGCCTGGGTAGGGCTGGCCGGGCTGCTGGTAGCCGTACTGACCCTGGGGCTGACCGTACTGCTGGTAGCCCTGCGGGTTCTGCTGCTGCGGGGTGAAAGCGTCCGGCCTCGAAAGAACGGGGTTGGAGCTGCGCATGTGGGTATTCCTCCTGTGAAATCTGCGTCCATAGTAGGCAACGCGCCGAGGGCGCGGATACTTCCACGCCCTGGTTTCCCCCTGAGCCGACGCACGAGCGAAGCGTCCCGGTCGGCTCGGTCGCGGACGCGGTGGCCCCGACGGGCTCGAACCGGCCGACGCGCACTCCACCGCGGGACGGGGATTGCTACCCTCGCGCTGTGAGCAGGCGAGCCGGTCGCGTCCCGGGTGCGGGCACGCGATGAGCGGCGACACCTGGTGGGGACTCTCCAAGGCGGACGTCCGGGCGCGGGTCGCCGATGTCAACGACGGCGTCCTGGGCGTGGCCGGCCTGGCCGAGGGGCTCTCCCTGGTTCTCGACACCCATTCGCTGCCGGCCATCGTGACGGTGGCCGCCGTCGCGGGCGCGGTCTCGATCGGCGGCGCCACCTATACCGAGGTGGCCGCCGAGCTCGAGGTGCAGCAGGAGTTGATCCGGGCCGAGCAGCACCTGCTCGAACTGAGTCCCGACGAGGAACTGGACGAGCTGACCCAGCACTTCCAGAACAAGGGGGTCAGCGCCGAGACGGCGCGGCGGGTCGCCGAGGAACTCAACGCCGCGGACGCCCTGACGGCCCAGCTGGAGACGGAGTACGGGATCAGTGAGGTGCTGACCGTGGCCGAGCCGTTCAGGGAGGGGATCAGCTCGGCGATCTCGTTCCTGTTCGGCGCCATGGTGACGGTGCTGATCGCACTGTTGGTTCCCGAGGTGTGGGTCGAGGAGTACATCTTCGTCGGTGTCGCGGTCTCACTCACGGTGACCGCCGTCATCCTCTCCCGGCTGAGCGGTACCCGGATCTGGTCGACGATCCTGCGGTCGCTGTTCATCGGGGTCGCCGCGCTCGGCACCAGCGTCCTGGTCGGCTCACTGCTCGGCTGAACGCGTCCCGGCCAGGGGAAACAGCGAGTTCAGGACTCCGCCGCCCCGGCCTCCGGTGCGCTCCGTTCCACGCGCAGCCGGCGCGCGGCGTCCACGATCCGCGGGCAGTTCAACTGCTGGGCGGCGATGCCGGCATAGATCGCGACCACCCGGTCGCTGCCGAGTTCCCGATTGTGGCTGACCAGGTGCAGGACCAGGCCGTCCTCCAGGGCGAGCAGGCCGGCGGCGACCTCCTCGGGCGCCCCGGCCGTCTCGAAGACGCCGGCCTCGACACCGGTCCGGATGACGTCGGCGTACAGCCTTCGCTCGTCGCGCCACAGTTCGGTGAGCAGCTCCGCGTGACGATCGCTGCGCCTGGCCAGGCCGTGCATCTCGTACAGCAGCCGGATCACGTGTTCGTTGGCCCACGGCGGCACCCCCGCGCACAGCACGGCGAGCAGTCGCTGGACCGGATCGGCCCCGGGCGTCTCGGCGGCGGCCGTCCGGCCCTCCACATAGCGGCGGACCGTGTCGACATGGACGGCGTAGAGCAACTCGCCGTGCACCGGGAAGTGGTACAGCACCGCACCCGGCGACAGGCCGGCCTCGGCCGCGATCTCGCGGACCCGGATGCCTTCGATGCCGCTCGCCGTGACGATCCGCCCGACTGCATCCAGCACACGACGGCGGCTGGGGGCTCCGCTGCGTCCCACGTGAACAGTGTGTCACACCTATTGACACCGAAGCCGGCGAGGTTGATCATCTGTTCAGCTGAACATTTGATCAAACTCAGGGGTTCGGCCGGTCGTCACCGCCGAGGCGGCCACCATCGCCAAAGACAGAGGAATCCACCATGATCGCTGTTCGCGACCTGCGCGGCAGACCCTTCGACCTCGCCGACGTCGTCCCCCGGGCGGAGTTGAACATCGACGCCGCGCTGGCCAAGGTGCAGCCCATCATCGACGCCGTCCGGACCCGCGGCGTGGCCGCCCTCGACGAGTACGCCGAGGCGTTCGACGGCGTCCGGCCACCCGCGCTGCGGGTGCCCGCCGACGTGCTGCGGGCCGCGCTCGCCGGCCTCGACCCGGACGTCCGCACGGCCCTCACCGAATCCATCCGGCGCGCCCGCCTGGTGCACCGCGATCAGCGGCGCGAGGAACACACCACGGTGCTCGGCGACGGCGCCCGGGTCGTCGAGCGCTGGCTGCCGGTCGCCCGCGTCGGGCTCTACGTCCCCGGCGGACGGGCCGTGTACCCGAGCTCGGTGGTGATGAACGTGGTGGCCGCGCAGGAGGCCGGCGTGCCGTCTCTGGCCATCGCCTCACCGCCGCAGGCCGAGAACGGCGGCTGGCCGCACCCGACCATCCTGGCAGCCGCCGAACTCCTCGGCGTCGACGAGGTGTACGCGATGGGCGGCGCGCAGGCGGTCGCGGCCTTCGCCTTCGGCGTCCGCGACGCCGAGGGCTCCTGGATCTGCCGGCCGGTCGTCATGGTCACCGGGCCGGGCAACATCTGGGTGGCCGCCGCCAAGCGCGCGCTGCGCGGCACCATCGGCATCGACTCCGAGGCCGGCCCCACCGAGATCGCCATCCTCGCCGACGACAGCGCGAACGCCGAGTGGGTGGCGGCCGACCTGATCAGCCAGGCCGAGCACGACGTGATCGCCGCGTCCGTGCTGGTCACCACCTCGGCCGAGTTGGCCGCCGCGGTGCAGGACGCGCTGCGGGTGCAGGTCGCCGCCGCCAAGCACGCCGACCGGATCACCCAGGCACTCGGCGGGCAGCAGTCGGCGATCCTGATCGTCGACGATCTGGACACGGGGCTCCGGGTCGTCGACGGCTACGCCGCCGAGCACCTGGAGATCCAGACCCGGGACGCCGCCGCCGTCGCCCGCCGGGTGACCAGCGCCGGGGCGATCTTCGTCGGCAGCTACGCCCCGGTCGCGCTCGGCGACTACTGCGCCGGCTCCAACCACGTGCTGCCCACCGGGGGCGCGGCGGCCCACTCCAGCGGCCTGTCCGTGCAGACCTTCCTGCGCGGCGTCCACCTGATCGAGTACGACGAGGTCGGCCTGGCCGGGGTCGCCGATCACATCGAGGTCCTCGCCGCCGCCGAGGACCTGCCCGCCCACGGGACCTCGGTGTCCCTCCGCCGCCGCTGAGCCGGGAGGTCTTGCGATGAACACCGTCCCGGACGAGGCGTCCCCGCCGCACACCGACCTGCATCGCGGGCTCGGGGTGATCGGCATCGTCTTCATGGTGGTCGCGGCGGCGGCCCCGATCACCGTCGTCGCCGCCAACTTCCCGATCATCATCAGCGTCTCGGGCTCGCTGGGCGCCCCGCTGATGATCCTGGTCGCCACCGTGATCCTGCTGCTGTTCGCGGTGGGGTTCTCCTGGATGACACCGCACGTGCCGGACGCCGGCGCCTTCTACTCCTACATCGATCGCGGGCTCGGACGCCGCGCCGGCCTGGGTGCGGCGTCCATCGCGCTGTTCTCCTACGTCCTGCTCACGGTGTCGATGACCTGCTATCTGGGGGTGCAAACCGGCAACCTGATCGAGCTGTGGACCGGCACCAGCCTGCCCTGGTGGCTGATCTCGGCCGTGGCCTCGACCTGGGTGAGCATCGTCACCTCCGCCATCGTGCTGGTCTCCGCGGTGCTGCAACTCGACCCGGTGATGCAGATCTACACCTGGTACTCGGGCGCGGGCGCGCTGGGCGTCATCGTGATGATGACGCTGACCAGCTTCGCGGTCGTCGGCTACGGCTCGAAGCTCCGGGGCGTGGCGAAGGCCGCCCCGTCGGCGACGGTGACGGCGGCGGCCGTGCTGGGCGGGGTCGGCCTGCTGCTGGTGCTGGGCATCTCGGTCTGGAACTTCCCCGTGCTGGTCGGCGGGACGGTCGCCGCGATCGTCTGGGGCCTGGTGCTGGTCGCGGCCTACGCCGCCGGCATGCTCGTCCCGAGCCGGGTGGGCACGGCCACCGAGGATCCGGTGCTGCAGTCGGCCCGGGAGGGATAGCCGGGTCGGTCGCGTCCGGGGAGCGCGACCCGGCGTCCCACCGGCGGGCCGGGTCGGGTCGCAGACGGCGGCACACCCGGGCCTTTTCCGCCCGTGGCCACCACCGGAGGTCCGTCGCAGCCCTGTGCCAGCCACTAGGCTCAGGGCGCATGAACTGGACGCCGCTGCCCTCCACCCACCAACTCGTCGAGAGCGGCCGGCGGCTCCGCAAGGAGGTGCCGAGGGCGTCGCTGGCCACCCTGTCGAGTGGCGTCCGCGACCCGCTCGGCATCCTCACCGAGCAGAACGCGACCAGGCTGCCCGAACTGATCGGCCTGCGGGCCGAGCGCATGTCGGCCAGCCCGTTCGCCTTCTACCGCGGCACCGCGGCGCTGATGGCGGCCGACCTGGCCGACGGTCCGCACACCGGCCTGCAGGTGGCCTCCTGCGGCGACGCGCACGTGGCCAACTTCGGCTTCTACGCCTCGCCCCAGCGGACCCTGGTCTTCGACCTGAACGACTTCGACGAGGCCGCCTGGGCGCCCTGGGAGTGGGACCTGAAACGGCTGGTGACCAGCGTGATCATCGGTGGCCGGCATTCGGGACGCTCGGGCGAGGTGATGACCGCCGCGGCCATCCGGACGACGCTGGCCTACCGCCGGGCACTGGCCGAGGCGATGGAGCTGTCGCCGACCCAGCGGTTCTTCACCCACTTCGACGCGGCCGCCGGCATCGACCGGGTGCCGCAGGAATCCCGGCGGGTGCTCCAGGATGCGATCAAGTCCGCCCAGCGGCGGACCGGTGAGCGCGCCGTCCGCAGGCTGACCGTCCGGGACGCCGACGGCCGGGCCCGGTTCGTGGAGCGCCCGCCGACGATGACCCGGCTGAGCACGGCGATCGAGTCCCAGGTGCACGACTACGTCGACCGGTACTACGCCAGCGCCTCCCCGGACATCCGGTTCGTGCTGGCGCACTACACGGTGGCGGACGTCGCGCGCCGCGTGGTCGGGGTGGGCAGCGTCGGCACCCGGTGCACGCTGGTGCTGTTGCAGGACGGCGACGACAACGCCTTCATTCTGCAGTCCAAGGAGGCGAACGCCAGCGTGCTCGAGCAGTACGGACGCATCGAGCAGCCGCCCGTGCTCGCCGACCTGATCGCGGCGCGCGGCCAGGGTGCCCGGGTGGTCGCGCTGCAGCAGATCCTGCAGGCCGTCTCCGACCCCTTCCTCGGGCATCTCCGGGGCACCCAGGCCGACCTGTACGTGCGGCAGTTCCACGACATGAAGGGCGGCATCGACGTCGAGGGCCTGGACGACGGGCCGTTCACTCTCTACGCCATGGCCTGCGGTGTGACCCTCGCCCGGGCGCACAGCCAGTCGCCTCGAGCGGCCTCGGTCGTCGGCTACCTGGGTTCGGGACGGTCCGCCGCCGAGGCGATCGCCGAATGGGGCATGGCCTACGCCGACCTGTCCGCGCAGGACTTCCGCAGCTTCGTCGGGGCGACGGCCTAGCCACGGACCGACCGAGGAACCGATGGTGACCGACATCCCGGGGCTGCGGAGCCAGTACCTGCAACTCGACGATGGCCGGCTGCACGTCTACCGGGCCGGTGAGGCCGGTCCCCCGGTGCTGTTGCTGAGCGGCGCCGGGGTGGACAACGCCCTGCTGAGCTGGCGTCACCTCATTCCACCGCTCGCCGCGGCGCACCGCGTCCTCGCCCTCGACTGGCCCAAGCAGGGGCGCAGCCGGCCCTGGCACGGGACGGCGACGCACCAGCGGATGCTGCGTTGTGTGATCGAGACCCTGGACGCCTTCGACATCGAGCGGGCACACCTGGTCGGCCTGTCCCAGGGCGGAGCACTCACCCTCGCCACCGCGATCGAGCACCCGGAGCGGGTGGACCGGATCGTCGCCCTCGCGCCCGGCGGGATCATCGCGTTCCCGCCGGTCGTCCACCAGCTCCTCTGGCTCACCGCGAAGTCGCGGCTGCTCAACGAGGTCCTTCCGAACGCCATGTTCCGCACCCGCGAGCAGATCGCCCGCTTCCTCCGCCAGGCGCTGTTCGCCGGGCCGGTCGCGGACTTCGACGACGTCGTCGACGAGGTCCTCGCCGAGGCGCGGCGGGCTCGCGCCGGCGCCTCGGACTGGCAGAAGTCGTCGATCGGCTTCTGGCGGATGACGGTGGATCTGCGTCCGCGGTTGCATGAGATCAGCGCGCCGGCCCTGTTCATCCAGGGCGACCGCGACCGCGGTGTCCGGCCGAGGCACACGATCGCGGCGGCCGGCCGCGTGCCCGGCGCACGGCTGGAACTGCTGAAGGACCATGGCCACTGGGCCAATCGACAGTCTCCCGAGCTGGTGAACCGGTTGATCATCGACTTCCTCGACGGCGACCTCCGCCCGCCCGGGTGAGTGGCCGGCCCGCGCTCGGACGCCGGCGTCCCGGCGGCGGGACTACGCTCGCGTCATGGCGCACTGGCTCTACCTGCTCCACCCTCCGCGCGAGCACTTCATCGAGACGATCACGCCCTCCGAGGCCGCGATCATGGGCGATCAGCACTCGCCCTATCTCGCCCGTCTCCTCGACGAGGGCATCCTGATCCTCGCCGGACCGACCTGGGGTCAGCCGATGAACGACGGTGTCGCGATCTTCGAAGCCCCGGACGAGGCCGCGGCCCGGGCCATCATGGAGGCCGACCCCGCCATCACGTCCGGGCTGATGACCGGGGAACTGCGGCAGATGCGGGTCGCCTACCTGCGCGGGGAGGAATAGCCCCGCCGCGTGCCGAGCGGACCGCGAGCACGGCCGGCTCGTGCACCGGCGCGATCAGGCGGCCAGGTGGAAGGTGTCGGCGAAGCGGTGCAGCAGGTCGCCTGGTCCGTGCAGCACCTCGACCACACCGGTCGCGATCGCGCGATCGGGAGGCAGTTCGCCCGAGATCAGCCGGCGGATGCCCGGACCCGCGGCGAAGGCGAGGTCGACCGGGCCGTCCCCGCGGGTGACGGCCAGGGCGGGGCCGTCCACCCTGATGAGCAGCTCGGCGGGCCCGAACCGGGCGCCGTAGGCGGTGGCCGGCAGGCCCGCGGCCACCCCTGGCCGGAACGCGGTACGCAGCGCCATCGTCATCGAGTCGGGGGTGATGATCTGCTCCTGCCGCGGGTCGCCCATCGCCTTGAACCCCCAGGCGCCGAGCGCGAGCACGACGGGTTCGAGTTCGCGGCCGTACGGGGTCAGCTCGTAGACGATGACCCGCGAACGCGGCGCCCGGCGGATGATGCCGGCCCCCTGCAACTCCTTGAGCCGCGCCGCCAGGATGTTGCTCGGAATGCGGGGCAGCCCCGCGGCGAGTTCTCCGTAGCGGCGCGGACCGACCAGCAGGTCACGGACGATGAGCAGCGCCCAGCGCTCACCCACCAGCTCCAAGGCCCGGGTGACGCCGCAGTACTGCCCGTAGTCGCGTGCGGCCACCGGCCTCAGGCCTGCTGGCTCGCGAAGGCCTCCGGGCCCTGCTCGGCGGCGGCCGGGTCCATCCAGCCGAACTCGAGGATGTTGCCGTCGGGGTCGGCGAGCTGACGCTGGTACATGAACCCGTAGTCGGACGCCGGACGCTCCTCGACGCCGCCCGCGGCCAGTCCGTCGGCCATGGTCTTGTCGACCGCCTCCCGGCTGTCCAGGAAGATCGCGGTCGCCACCGACACCGTCACCGACGGGTCGCCGATCGGCCGGTCGGAGAAGGTCTGGAAGAAGTCCCGCACCAGGATCATGAAGTAGTTGTGGCCCTCCTCGACGACGACGCAGGCGGCGTTGTGGTCGGTGAAGAGCGGATTGATGGTGAATCCGAGTGCGGTGTAGAACGCCTTCGCGCGCTCCAGGTCGGTCACCGGCAGGTTGACGAACATCATGCGCATCGGGGTCTCTCCTCATGGTGGGCTGGCATGCTGACGACATCCACACTTGCAAAAAGCAAGTGCAGAGTCAAGGGGCCCGAGCGCAGAGTCGAGGGCTCGCCACCTCCAGACTTCGCGGCACACCTAACTCGCCCGCCGGCGCTGCGGCCCGACCCCCTCGGGGACCTCGCCGTGCAGCTGCGGGGCGTAGACGAGCTTCTGCGTCCGGCCGTCGAGCACGGTCGACTCGATGAGTTCCAGGTCGAGCTCGGCCCCGCCGTGGAAGAGGGCCGCCTCGCCGGCACGGCCGGTGACGGCCGGAAAGATGATGACCTCCAGGCGGTCGACGAGGCCGGCCGCGAGCAGTGCGCGGTTCAGCGTGATGCTGCCGTGGGAGCGCATCGGGACGTCCGTCGTCCGCTTGAGCCGCTCGATCGCCGTGACGGCGTCCTCGTTGAGAACCGTCGAGTTCCGCCACCCGAGCGGTTCCTCCAGCGTGCTGGAGAACACCAGCTTCGGCAGCTGGTTCATCCGCTCGTAGTACGGCTCGTCGAACATCGTGATGAAGTGCCGGAACTCCCGGAACGTGGTCGCCCCGAAGACCAGCACCTGGTCCTGGGCGAAGGTGCGCACCCGATCCTCGATGACCTCGGGACCCTCTTTCCCCCAGTAGCCGGGCCAGTCGCGGGCCGAGCCGTAGCCGTCCAGGCTGCAGAAGAAGTCGACGGTGAAGGTGGTGCTCATGCTGTTGCTCCCTGTCCTGGCCACCCGTGTCGGTGGCTTCACTACGTCTACGAACGCGATCGGCCCGATGCGACATGGTGCGGCTCCCAGATGCCGCTCCTCGCCCACGGCGTCAGACGCGCGGCGGGCCGGCCAGGATGCCAGGACGGCCGGCGTCGAGCGCCTGATTTCGGCGTATCCCGGTGGGGTGCCCCCGGCGGGGTTCGAACCCGCACTGGGGCGGGTTTAAGCCGCCTGCCTCTGCCGATTGGGCTACGGGGGCACGGCCCCGATCCTAGTGGCCCGTCGCCCCGAAGGCTCGTGGTCCGGGCCTCCGGTCAGGACCCCAGCAGGCCCAGGGCGATGCCGTCGAGGATGTCGGATTCGCTGATGGTCAGGTCGACGCTCACCCGGCGTCCGACCCGGTCGGCGATCAGGGCGCCGGCGCAGATCACGTCGGCGCGTTTGGGGTGCATGGACGGCAGCTCGCGCACCTGCGCGACCGTCGAGGTGAGCAGCCGCTCGGCGAGGGCGTGCAGGTCGGTGCGGGTCATGGTCGAGGCGTGCACCTTGGCCCGGTCGTAGACGGGCAGCTGCTGGTTGACCGCGGACAGCGACGTCGCCGTCCCGCCGACCCCGATCCAGGTGGCGACCTCGGCGAACGGCACTCCGGATGCGTCCAGCAGCCCGTCGATGTAGTCGGACGCCGTGGCGATCTGGGCCGCGCCGGGCGGATCGCCGGCCAGGAACCGCTCGCGCACCCGGACGCTGCCGATGTCGAGCGACAACCCGTGGTCGATGCTCGGGGTGTCTCCCCCGCTGCCGAGGACCAGTTCGGTGGAGCCGCCGCCGATGTCCATCACCAGGGCCGGCGTCGCCACGTCCGGCAGGGCGGTGAGTGCGCCGCGGAACGACAGCGCGGCCTCCTCGTCCCCGCTGATGATCTCGGCGTCCACGCCGAGCAGGCGCCGGGCGCCGGCGAAGAACTCCTCCCGGTTGGAGGCGTCGCGCGCCGCCGAGGTGGCCACCAGCCGCACCCGTTCGACACCGAACCGCTCGATCACCTCCGCATACTCGGCGAAGGCGGCCAGGGTGCGCTCCAGGGCGTCCGGGTGGAAGCGTCCGGTGGCGTCCACGCCCTGGCCGAGCCGGGTGAGGATCAGCCGGCGGTCCAGGTCGGCGAGGCCGCCGTCCGCGTCCGCCCGGGCCACCAGCAGCCGCACCGAGTTGGTGCCGCAGTCGATCGCCGCAACCGTCATGTCGCCTCCAGACATCTGCCGAACGGGAACTCCCGCAGTAGTTCGATCGCCTCGTCGCCGAGCGGGTTCACCCCCGGGCCGGCGGCCAGCGCGTGGGCCACCAGGACGTGCAGGCACTTCACCCGGGTCGGCATGCCGCCGGCGCTGACCCGGTCGATCTCGGGAACCTCGCCCAGCGCCCGCCGGTCGGCCAGGTAGGCATCATGGGCGGCGGCGTAGCGGGCGGCCAACTCGGCGTCCTCGCCCAGCCGCGCGGTCATCTCGACCATCACGCCGCGCGCCTCCAGCGTCGAACAGCCGGCCACCGCCAACGGGCAGGTCAGGTAGTACGTGGTCGGGAACGGGGTGCCGTCCGGCAGCCGGGGCGTGGTGACGACCACCCCGGGCTTGCCGCAGGAGCAGCGCCAGGCGACCCGGATCAGTCCGCGCGGGGTGCGGCCCAGCTGTTCCTCGATCGCCGCGACGTCGGCGGGATCGATCAGGGACGGGGTGGGCACACGGTCATTCTGCCCGCGCCGGGTCGGATGTGTCGAAGCCGGGGCTTGACCCGACCGCCCAGCCGTCCAGGTGACAGCAGGGCCGTGCCGGATCCTGGGCTCAGCGGCCGGCCTTGCGGGTCGGGTTGTCGGCGGTCTCGACCGAACCCCAGAGCCGGTCGAACCACATCTCGGCATGTTCGCCCGGCGGCAGTTCGTTCTGCGAATCCAGCACCACGCCGGTGCCGAGGGGTTTGCCGTCCGGGCCGATCACCCGGTAGCCGGTCTCACCGGGCAGCAGCCAGCCGAGCCGCTCGCGGGCCTGGGCCTTGACGAAGGCCGGGTCGTTCCAGCGCCGCAGCTCGTCCTCCAGTTGCCCGATCCGCTGGGTGCGTTCCTGGATCTGCTGCTGCGCCTGCGCCAGCGCGTTCTGCTGGTCGAGGTAGATCCGCAGCGAGTTGGCGTACGAGAGCGCCAGCACCACCAGCACGCTGAGCACCGCGAGGGCACGCCGGGTGAGGCCGAGACGCCGGGGCAGCTTCGGCAGCCGCAGCGGCGCCTTGGACGCCGCCACCGTCGTCGGCGCATCGGACGCCTCGACGTCGGGTGCCGCGCTCGACCGCGCTCCGGACGCGCGCGAGCCGGCCCGGGTGCGTGTGGAACGACCCGGGCCGGCTGGCGATGTACGCGGTGGCCGCCTGTCGCGAGCCATCAGACCTGACCTCTCATCAGGTCAAGCGTACGGTCAGTTGGTGCTGAACCTCGGGAAGGCGGAGGCGCCGGCGTAGCGTGCCGCGTCCTCCAGGTCCTCCTCGATGCGGAGCAGCTGGTTGTACTTGGCGACCCGCTCGGTGCGCGCCGGGGCACCCGACTTGATCTGGCCACAGCCCAGCGCGACGGCCAGGTCGGCGATGGTGGTGTCCTCGGTCTCGCCGGAACGGTGGCTCATCATGGTGGAGTAGCCGGCCCGGTGCGCCATGGTGACGGCGTCGATGGTCTCGGTCAGCGAGCCGATCTGGTTCACCTTCACCAGCAGCGCGTTGGCGGTGTCGGTGTCGATGCCCCGCTTCAGCCGCTCGACGTTGGTGACGAACAGGTCGTCGCCGACCAGCTGCACCTTGTCGCCCAGCTCATCGGTGATGGCCTTCCAGCCGTCCCAGTCCTCTTCGTTCAGCGGGTCCTCGATGGAGACCAGCGGGTAGTTGGCGACCAGGTCGGCGTAGTAGGCGACCATGTCGGCGGACGACTTGGCCTCGCCCTCGAAGGTGTAGGTGCCGTCCTCGTTCCAGAACTCGGTGGCGGCCACGTCGAGCGCAAGGGCGACGTCCTTGCCCGCCTCGAAGCCGGCGTTGCCGATCGCCTCGACGATCAGGTCGAGCGCGGCCCGGTTGCTCTCCAGGTTGGGGGCGAAGCCGCCCTCGTCACCCAGGCCGGTGGCCAGCCCACGGCCCTTCAGCACGGCCTTCAGCGCGTGGTAGACACCGGCGCCCATCTCGAGCGCCTCGGCGAAGGTGCCGGCACCGATCGGGGCGATCATGAACTCCTGGATGTCGACGTTGGAGTCGGCGTGCGAACCACCGTTGAGGATGTTCATCATCGGGACCGGCAGCAGGTTGGCGGTCGGGCCGCCGAGGTACTTGTAGAGCGGCAGGCCGGCCGACTCGGCGGCGGCGTGCGCCACGGCCAGCGAGACGCCGAGGATGGCGTTGGCGCCCAGCTTGCTCTTGTTCGGGGTGCCGTCGAGCTCGATCATGGCCTGGTCGATGGCGCGCTGCGCGTCGGCCTCGAACACGTTGGTGATCTCGGCGGAGAGCTGCTGCTGCACGTTCTCGACGGCCTTCAGCACGCCCTTGCCGCCGTAACGGGCCTTGTCGCCGTCACGCAGCTCGGCGGCTTCGAAAGCGCCGGTGGAGGCGCCGGAGGGGACCGCCGCGCGCCCCTGGGAGCCGTCATCGAGGATGACCTCGACCTCGATGGTGGGGTTGCCGCGGGAATCCAGGATCTCGCGCGCGTCGACGAATTCGATGCTTGCCACGATGCAGTGCCTTTCGGGTGGTGGAAACGTCGCCCCTCACACTATCGGTCCTGGCCCCGCTGGGAATGGGTTAGACGGTGAACAATCCGATCGGTGATCGTTTGCCTGCGGTTGTGTGGGAGGGCACCGTCCCGGGTCGGATCCCGGCGTTCGCCGGGACGACCGGTGTGCGTCTGGCGTCCGGCACTTCGTCATCCCGGGCCCCGCCCCGGGATCTCGTCCGGGTTGAGCGCCCGCGGTCGGAGATCCGGGCGTTCGCCGGGATGGCCACGACGGCGGGCGACCCGACGGGCTCAGTCCGCTGTTGCGGTGGTCGCGTCGGCCCCGGCGGACGCGACCGGCTCGGCGTCCGCGGCGATCTCGGCGGCGACGATGCGGCGTTCGAGTTCGCGGACGGCGGCCCGGGTGGCCTGCTCGGCGTCCACCCCGCGGGCGTGCGCCTCGGCGACCAGGGCCAGCATCCGCGCCCCGAGGTCGTCGGCGTCCGGCAGCGGGACGGCGACGCCGTGGGCCTCGCTGCGGGCGACGACCTTGGCCGCGCGGGTCAGCGCGGACATCCGGCCCGGGATCCCGTCGAGCGCCGAGCTGCGTCCCTTCTCAGCGCGCTTGCGCTGCTCCCAAGTGGCCAGCAGGTCGTCGGGCACCGGCTCGGACGCGAACACGTGCGGATGCCGCGCGATCAGCTTGTCGGCGATCCCGCGGGCGACGTCGTCGATGTCGAAGCGCTGCTCCTGCGCGGCGATCTCGGCGTGGAAGGCCACCTGCAGCAGCAGGTCGCCGAGTTCCTCGACGAGCACCGCGTCCGATCCGTCCTCGACGGCCTCGACGACCTCGAGAGTCTCCTCGACGAGGTAGGGGATGAGCGAGGCGTGGGTCTGTTCGGCGTCCCAGGGACAGCGCTGCCGCAGGACGTGCATCACCTCGATGAGGCGTTCCACCTCGGGATGCGGCACGGGAATCAGGCCGGCGGCGTCGGCGTCGCCCACGGCTTGGACAGCTGTCCACCGGCCTGGGCGACCGCGGCCGCCTCGATCGACCAGGAACCGTACCGCGGGTTCACCTGGACCGATGCCCGGGACACCTGCTCGACGAAGGCGGTCTCACCGATCCGGTTGATCACCAGGGTGGAGTCGACCACGTCGTCGACGAAGCCGGCGACCTGCGGATTCTCGGCGTACTGCGCCAGGTTCGGATTGGCGTTGAGCACGGTGGTCCGCGGCTCCCCGGTGAGCGGGATGTTCTGCTCGGCCGCGACGGAGCGGGCGATCTCGCCACGGATCGCGTAGGACAGCACGATCGCGTGGGGCTCGGCCAACTGGCCGTCGCTGTTGCCGATCGCCTTCACCGGTTCCTCGATCCGGGACACCGGAATCGAGACGCCGTTGACGCTCGCGGCAACGCCGGCACCCGGGTTCGAACACCCCGACAGCACCAGCAGTCCCGCCACGATCGCGGCCAGCACCCAACGCACGCTCTTCATCGACCCCTCCAGCTCCCCAGCGATCCTAACCGCTCCTCGCCGCCCGCGCGGACGCCACCGCGCGGATCCGGCGTCCGGGTCGAAGCCGCCGGGCCCGCCACGCCACGCCGCCGTCGCCGATCTCACCATCGGGAGCCGCTCGCAGGTTCCGTGACGGGTCTCGTGCCATTTCATGAGATTGACCACGCCAGGTGACATCGGCCACCGATGGCGAGATCGGTGAGTGCGGGTCAGAAGATGTCCTCCAGGACGGCGGTCGCCCAGGCGAGCAGTTCGGCGTCCACGATGGGCTGGCCGGCGATCGGCCGGGTCATCGGACGCGGGATCAGCACGTGCCCGGCGGCCTTGCGCACCTGCGAACCCGGGTAGAGCCGGTTCAGCCGCAGTTGCCGGGAGTCGGGCAGGTCGGCCGGCGAGAATCGGACGGCGGTGCCGGCCATGATGATCTCGGTGATCCCCTTGCTGCGGGCCAGCAGCCGGAACCGGGCGACCGCCAGCAGCGCCTCGGCGGACGGCGGCAGCGGGCCGTACCGGTCGAGCAGTTCGTCGCGGACGGCGGCGATCCCGGCCTCGTCCTTGACCTGCGCCAGCCGCTTGTACATCTCCAGCCGGAGCCGTTCGGATTCGACGTAGTCGACCGGCAGGTGCGCCTCGACGGGTAGCTCGATCTTCATCTCGGGCTCGGGCTCGACCTGCTCGCCGCGGAAGTCCGCCACCGCCTCGCCGACCAGCCGGATGTACAGGTCGAAGCCGACCTCGGCGATGTGCCCGGACTGTTCGCCGCCGAGCAGATTGCCGGCGCCGCGGATCTCCAGATCCTTCATCGCGATCGCCATGCCGGCACCGAGGTCGGTGTGCGCCGCCATCGTGGCCAGCCGGTCGTGCGCGGTCTCGGTGAGCGGCTTCTCCGGCGGGTACAGGAAGTAGGCGTAGCCACGCTCGCGGCTGCGGCCCACGCGTCCGCGCAACTGATGCAGCTGGGACAGTCCGAGCAGGTCGGCGCGCTCGATCAGCAGGGTGTTGGCGGTCGAGATGTCCAGGCCGGCCTCGACGATCGTGGTGCAGACCAGGACGTCGGCGCGGCGCTCCCAGAAGTCGACCATCACCTGTTCCAGGGCGTGTTCGTTCATCTGCCCGTGCGCCACCGCGACGCGGGCCTCGGGGACGGCGTCCGCGATCCGCTTGGCGGTCTTCTCGATCGAGTTGACCCGGTTGTGGATGTAGAACACCTGGCCCTCGCGGGCCAGTTCGCGGCGGATCGCGGCCCGCACCTGGGCCTCGTCCCAGGGCCCCGCGAAGGTCAGCACCGGGTGCCGTTCCTCGGGCGGGGTGGCGATCACGCTCATCTCGCGGATGCCGGTGATCGCCATCTCCAGGGTCCGTGGGATCGGGGTGGCGCTCATCGACAGCACGTCGACGTTGAGCCGCAGCTTCTTCAGCGCCTCCTTGTGTTCGACGCCGAAGCGCTGCTCCTCGTCGACGATGACCAGGCCGAGGTCCTTGAACTTCACCTCGTCACCGAGCAGCCGGTGGGTGCCGACGACCACGTCGACGGTGCCGTCGGCGATGCCCTCGCGGGTCTTCTTCACCTCGGCCGGGCCCTGGAACCGGCTCAGCGGCGCCACCGTGACCGGGAAGCCGGCGTAGCGGTCGGCGAAGGTGGCGTGGTGCTGCTGGACCAGCAGCGTGGTGGGCACCAGGACGGCGACCTGCTTGCCGTCCATCACCGCCTTGAAGGCGGCCCGGACCGCGATCTCGGTCTTGCCGTAGCCGACGTCGCCGCAGATCAGCCGGTCCATCGGCACGATCTGCTCCATGTCGGCCTTGACCTCGGTGATCGCGGCCAGCTGGTCGGGGGTCTCGACGTAGCTGAAGGCGTCCTCGAGCTCGCGCTGCCAGACCGTGTCGGCGCCGAACGCGTAGCCCTTGGATGCCTGCCGCGCCGCGTACAGCTTGATCAGTTCGGCGGCGATCTCGCGCACGGCGCGGCGGGCCCGGGACTTGCGGCGGGACCAGTCGGCGCCGCCCATCTTGTCCAGGGTCGGGTTCTCGCCGCCGACGTAGCGGGTGACCAGGTGCAGCTGGTCCATCGGCACGAACAGCCGGTCGCCGGGCTGGCCGCGCTTGGACGGCGCGTACTCGAGCACCAGGTACTCGCGGGTCGCGCCCTGCACCGTGCGCTGCACCATCTCGATGTAGCGGCCCACCCCGTGGGTCTCGTGCACGACCGGGTCGCCGGCGGCGAGTTCCAGCGGGTCGATGGTGTTCTTGCGCCGGGCCGGCATCCGGCGGGCCGACTTGTCCACCTCGCGCTGGCCGGCCAGGTCGGCCGCGGTGAACACCGTCAGACCGACGCCGGGCAGCGCGAAGCCATGGCGTAGCTCGGCGACCACCACCGTCGCCAGCCCGGGTTCGGGCGGCACCGTCAGCTCGACCGCCCCGCGCGCCGGGACACCGGCCTCGGTCAGCACCTCCCCCATCCGGGTGGCCAGGCCGGGACTGTCGGCCACCAGCAGCACCCGGTCGCCGGCGGCGACACGGGCCCGGACGGCGGCGAGCCCGGCCTCGGCGTCGCCGCGGAAGACCTCACCCTCACGGGCGTCGATGGTCCGCGACTCCACGCCGGCCAGGGCGGCGTCCCCGATGCCGAGATCGACCGGTTCGTCCCAGTCGTCCTCCGGCGGGACCGACACCACATCGGGTGCGGCCGCCCACGGCGACAGCGACCACCAGGCCTGGCCGCGGTCCAGCGCCCGCGCCCGGACGTCGGCGAGCTCGCGGTAGGCGCCGGCGGCCAGGTCGACCGGCGCCTTCCCGCCGGCGGCGGCCGCCGCCCAGGACGCCTGCAGGAACTCCTGGCTGGTGGTGACCAGCTCGGCCGACCGCGCCCGGACCCGGTCGGGATCGGAGACCAGCACCAGGGTGTCGGCCGGCAGCACGTCGATCAGCAGTTCCAGGCCGTCGACCAGCACCGACGACAGCGCCTCCATGCCGTCCACGGCATGGCCCTGGGCGATCCGGTCGAACATCTCGGACAGGTTGCCCTCGATGCTGCTGGTCCGGTCGGCCAGCTCCGCGGCCCGGGCCTTCACGGCGTCGGTGATCAGCAGCTCCCGGCAGGGCGAGGCGACCACCTCGGTGAGCGGGTCTCCGAAGGAGCGCTGGTCGGCGACCGCGAAGGTGCGGATCTCCTCGACCTCGTCGCCGAAGAAGTCGACCCGGACCGGGTGCTCCTCGGTGGGCGGGAAGACGTCCAGGATGCCGCCCCGGACGGCGAACTCGCCGCGGCGCTCGACCAGGTCGACGCGGATGTAGGCGGCGTTCACCAGGGCCTTCGCGACCTCGCCCAGGTCATGGAAGTCGCCGGTGCGCAGCGCGACCGGCAGCAGTTCGCCCAGCCCGCGCACCTGTGGTTGCAGCACGGAGCGGACGGGAGCGACGATCACCGACGGCGCCGGCAGCTCGTCGTTGCCGGCCAGCCGGCGGAGCACCTCGAGCCGGCGTCCGACGGTGTCGGAGCGGGGGCTGAGCCGCTCGTGCGGGAGGGTCTCCCAGGCCGGGTAGTAGGC
>CALMIQ010000473.1 GCA_937863965.1 uncultured Micropruina sp. | reverse complement strand
TGCGCAACGCGTTCCCGCCACGCCGCCGCGGCGCGCTCGAAGTCGGTCTGCGGCACGGGGGGCAGTTCGGCGCCGGCCGGCGCGTTGCCACCGGCCAGGGCGTCCGGGGCCTGGCCGGCGTCCGGATGCTGCGGCTGGCGCCGGCGATGGAAGCCGAAGTACCACAGGAAGCCGAGGCCGACCACCGGCGCGAGGCCGAACGGCAGCCAGGAGCCGACCGCCACGGTGATCAGCACCCCCAGGCCCACCACGGCACCGATGGCGGCGGCCGGGGACCAGGAGCGGGTGAACGGCGCCACCCGGTAGAGCGGGAAGTCGCTGGAGCCGTCCTTGGGCACCAGCAGCAGCGCGCCGACGTAGAAGGCGATGCCGAGGCCGCCGAGCAGGGCCAGCAACACCATCGCGATCCGCAACACGGTCGGGTCGACCTTCCAGCGGCGGGCCAGACCGGCACACACGCCGCCGAGCACGGCGCCCGAGGACGCCCGGCGCAGCGGTGTGAGTTCCATGCCCACCACCTTGGTCGATGCGGCGGCAGCAACCATCGGGGATCGTCCCTGAGCAGACCCTCAAAGCACCACCGGTCCGGTGGGGGCGGCTTCCGGGCCGTTCGGCTGGCCGCGCCTTCGCGGCTGTGTGAGGCTAGACGGGTCGGCACCACCAACCCCCGACGATGCGCCCGATGACCGATCCCGTCCGCACAGCACCCGTGACGCCGCACCGCGCCGACCGGCGGCTCGACAGCGCCTGGCTGGCCGGCGTGTGCAGCGGGCTGGCGGCGCACTTGGGCTGGCCGGTGCTGGTACTGCGGATCGGGTTCGTCCTGCTGACCGCCAGCATGGGCATCGGCGTGCTGGTCTATCTGGTGCTGTGGCTGGCGCTGCCGCTGGCCGCGGAGAGCCGGAGCGCGCCCGGCCTCGAGTCGGCCCACCGCCGCGGCATGCGCACCGTCGAGGCGCCGTCCCGGGTGCCGACCGACCTGGGCGCGATGTCGGCGGTGGCGCTGCTCGGTGCCGGGTTGCTGTGGTTCGTCCAGTCCGCCGGCTTCGGCCTGCCGCAACGGGTGTTGTGGCCGGCGCTGGCCGGAACCGCCGGCCTGATGCTGATCTGGTGGCAGGCCGACCACATCTCCAGCCGGTCGATCAGCCGATCGACCGCGCTGCGCCGCTGGTTCGCGCCGCTGACCGCGCACTGGTCGCGGATCGTCCGGATCGTGCTCGGCCTGGGGGGCCTGGGCACCGCGATCGGCCTGATCGTGGTGATGCTGCCGGAGCTGTCCGAGATCGCGCGGACGCTGCTGGTGCTGGGCCTGGTGGTGGTCACCCTGCTGCTGGCGGCCGCCCCGTGGATCATCCGGGTGCGGCGGTCGCTGGGTGCGGCGCGCGAGGAGAAGATGCTGGCCGACGCCCGGGCCGACATGGCCGCGCACCTGCACGACTCCGTGCTGCAGACGCTGGCGCTGATCCAGCGCCAGGCGTCCGACGCCAAGGCGGTGACCTCGCTGGCCCGGCGTCAGGAGCGTGAGCTGCGGGCCTGGCTGTACGGCGAGACCTCCGATGCGGCGACGGTGAAGGCGGCGCTGGTGGCCGCCGCCGCGGAGGTCGAGGACGACCACGGCGTCGACGTCGAGATCGTCGTGGTCGGCGACCGGGAGCTGGACCCGGAGCTGAAGTCGCTGGTGCAGGCGGCCCGCGAGGCGATGGTGAACGCGGCCCGGCATGCCGGGGTGGCCCAGGTCGACGTCTACGCCGAGGTGGACGACGGCGCGGTCGAGGTCTTCGTCCGCGATCGCGGCCGGGGCTTCGTGCTGGCGGAGGTGCCGGCCGACCGGATGGGCGTCCGCGGCTCGATCGTGGAGCGATTGCGGCGTGCCGGAGGCAATGCGACGATTCGAAGCGCCCCCGAAGAGGGCACCGAGGTACGACTGGAGATGAAACGATGACCGAGCAGCAACCCAGCCCGCAGGCCGCCCGCAGGGTGGTGATCGTCGACGATCACGCCATGTTCCGCAGCGGGGTGAAGCACGACATCGGCTCCCGGGTGCAGATCGTGGGGGAGGGTGAGGACGTGCCGACCGCGGTGGCGGCCGTGCTCAAGGCACAACCGGACGTGGTGCTGCTCGACGTGCACCTGCCCGGCGGCGGCGGCGTCGAGGTGATCAAGCAGGTGCACGTCACCGAGCCCGAGATCAGGTTCCTCGCACTCAGCGTCTCGGACGCCGCCGAGGACGTCATCGGCGTGATCCGGGCCGGCGCCCGCGGCTACGTCACCAAGTCGATCTCCGCCGACGAGCTGGTGGACGCCATCGGCCGGGTCGCCGAGGGGGATGCGGTGTTCTCGCCGCGGCTGGCCGGCTTCGTGCTGGACGCCTTCTCGGGCTCGATCGACATCGCCAGCGTGGACGAGGAACTCGACCGGCTCTCGCAGCGCGAGCGCGAGGTGATGCGGCTGATCGCCCGCGGCTACGCCTACAAGGAGATCGCCCGGGAGCTGTTCATCTCGATCAAGACCGTCGAGACCCACGTCTCCAGCGTGCTGCGCAAGCTGCAGCTGTCGAACCGGCACCAGCTGACCCGCTGGGCGACGGACCGCCGGCTGGTCTGAGCCTCGCCGGCCTTGCCATGGACCGAAGCCGACTCAGACGCTGATCACGGTGAGCAGCCCCAACTCGGCCAGTACCGCGAAGTCGTCGTCCTGAGTTACCACGGGCAAGTCGTTCGCGATGGCCACGGCGGCGATCCAGAGGTCGTTGACGTTGACGCGGCGGCCAGCCTCGTGAAGCTCGACGCGCAGGCGGGCCCAGGCGCTTGCCGCCGCAGCATCGACCGTCAGTGGCTCCAGCGCCATGGCGCGTTCCAAGGTGCGCAGGCGGGCCGCGCGGTCGGCGATGCGCTGGGCCGCGAGCACCCCAGCCTCCAGTTCGGCCAAGGTGATCACCGAGACGCGTAGCTCGTCGGGCAACGTCTCGAACCGCAGGGGACGTCCACTCTCTGAGGCGATGAAGACGCTGGTGTCGGCCAGGCCCTGGCTCGGTGTCACGCAGGATCTCCCAGGTCGTCGGTCGTGTCGCTGGAGATCCAGGCGAGATCAGCGCGGAAGCGGACGTCCGGCAGCGCCTCCTCGTGCAACTGAACGAGGTCGCGCCGAGACATGGACGCCGGGCGCTGGCCGCGAGGCCGCGTGATCACGGCCACCGGAACGCCGTTAACCGTGACCGTCACGTCCGTGCCCTCCGTCACCCTGCGCAGCACTGCAGCGGTGTGATTGCGGAGCTCCCGGCTTGCCACGCTCGTCATGTGTGCAAGTGTAGCAATCAGCGCACGTAACGCTGCTGGGTGAGGCTCCCGTCGAACGCTGGGGAGCCTCCCGCGGACGACCTGCTCGGACGGCGGCCGATTTCGGGGTGTTTCCGCCCGGCCAGGGATAGGTCGCGGAGCGGGCGGACGCCCGGACGTACGCGGCGCGGGCCGGAGATCGGGACGCAACGTCTGAGGCAGCGCTTAAGGTGGGGACGCGATGACCGACACCCTGTTCCCGGATCTGTTCAACTTCTCCGCCGAG
>CALMIQ010000472.1 GCA_937863965.1 uncultured Micropruina sp. | reverse complement strand
ACCCCGAACGGCCCCGTCACCCCGAACGGCCCCGTCACCCCGAACGGCCCCGTCACCCCGAACGGCCCCGTCATCCCGGGCTTGCTCCGGGATCTCCGCCGAGCCCGCGGTCGAGAGCGCGAAGCCCCCTGACCAGTCGCCAATTCTCGGATGGTGTTGTCAGAAGTGTTGTCCGAAAACTCCACGTGTCGTCCGTTCCGGAACAATACGGCGACCGGGCAATCCCGGGAAAAAATGTCAGGGGCAACCTCTACCGTGATTGTCATGAGCAGCACGATCGGCCCGATATCGACGGTGGATTTCACCACCGCCGCGTCGTGCCTGCTCGATCAGGTCGACCACGACGATGTCGCGCTGCTGGCCGACCGCGGGCAGCTCGCCCTCGTCGCCGAACTGCTCCGGGTGCAGTCCCGGCTGACCGGCATGGTGCACACCGTGCTCGGCATCGTCGACCGCAACGAAGCGGCCATGACCGCCCACGGCGTCCCCACGACGAGTTGGCTCGCCGGTGAGCTCCGCTACACCCGACCCCAGGCCGCCGCCATGCTGCATCACGCCGCCGATCTGCACCGGTTCGGCGACGTGGCCGACGCCCTGCGCGACGGACTGATCAACGATCGGCAGGCCAGCGCCGTCACCGGCGTCCTGCGCAAGCTGCCCAGCGACCTCGGCACGCTCGCCGAGCAGGAGGCGCAGGCGACCATGATCGGCTTCTGCGACGAGTTCGACAGCCAGCACCTCGCCCAGCTGAGTCGACACCTGCTCGAGGTGATCGCCCCCGAGGTCGCCGAAGAGACCGAGGCCCAGCGGCTGGAAAGGGAGCTGGCGGCGGCCCGCCGGAACCGGCACCTGAACCTCACCGACGACGGGCACGGTTCCACCATCATCAAGGGCAGCCTGCCCGCCGCGGACGCGGCGCTGCTGAAGGAACAGATCGACGCGATCGCGCAGCAACTGCACCGCACGTCCCTCGAACTGCGCGACCCGCTCGTCGAGCAGCCCACCTGGCCGATGCGCCGCGCGGACGCCCTCGTCGAGCTCGCCCGCAAGGCCGCCACTCACGAGGCGCCACCCAGGCACGGCGGAGATCGCCCGCACATGGCGATCATCATCGACTACGAGCGGCTGCTCGCCGACTGCCGGCGGGCGGGTCTCGCCGACGGCACCCAGCTGACCGCCGGACAGCTGCGGCAGTTCGCCTGCGACGCCGGCATCTTCCCGGTGATCCTCGGCGGACCCTCCGGCGTGCTCGACGTCGGGCGCGAGCAACGCCTCGTCACCGCCGACATCCGGCACGCCCTGCACGTCCGCGACGGCGGCTGCGTGTTCGCCGGCTGCAACCGGCCGGCGGCCGACTGTGACGCCCACCACATCGTCCCCTGGCAACAGAACGGGCCGACATCGTTGAGCAATCTCTGCCTGCTCTGCAAGCATCACCACAATCTCATCGAGCCTGATAGCCGGTCACCCGAGCTGAAATGGCAGGTCCGCATCGGCGATGACGGTATTCCGGAAATCATCCCTCCGCACCATGTCGACGAACACCGACGACCTCGAAAGCACCAGAGGTTCCGAATACCTACCGGCTGACGTACGGGCGCAATGGGATGCTTGATGCGTGACGATGAAAGGCCGTGGACCGCGACCCCGACCCGATGAGGACGCCGATTTCCTCGCGCGACTCCGTACGACGTTCCGTTGGCTGGATGACCCCACGTCGGATCGGTTGGGCGCCGATGTCACCGGCTGGTGGCGCGATCCGGTCGTGCTCGCCGGGCTCGGGCCGGCCTTGGGTCGGCTCGTCCGGGACGCCCGTCCCGATCCGGCAGGGAGATACCGGCGACCAACTCCTCCCAGTCCGTGACACAGGCGTCCTCAAAGGACGCTTGCATGGCGTCAGCTCGCGACCGCGCCGGGGCCCGAGGCGAGCCCCGGGTGAATCATTCCGATCGCGTCGACCATCTCGTCGAGTACCCGATCGCTCCAGAGAGGCCTGTAGAGCCCAGCCTCGGCCAGACGAAGCAGCGTGTCGGCAAGCGCGATAGGGACCAGCACGCACGCATCGAGGAACACGCTGTAGCGGGCCACGGTTCAACTGGCCCGACGCTTGCGGGCCGTCCGCAGGGCTTCGCGGTAGTCGGGAACCTCGTCGTAGAGCCCTGCCTCCGCCGCGTCCGCGGTCATCTGGTCGAGAGTGGTGCGGCGGTCCTGGCGCTTGCGAATCTGGTAGTCGAGGACGTCACTGAGCCGCACCCTGCGATGCCGGCCAGCCGCAGGGCGCTCGTAGGGGATCTCGCCTTGTTCGAGCAGCTTCACCAGGGTCGGCCGGCTGATGCCCAGGAAGTCGGCGGCCTCCTGCGTGGTGAGACGCTGGTCGAGAGGGGCGACCGTGATCGCCTTGCCCGCTCGCATCGACTCCACCACCTTCACCAACACCTGGTAGGCCTCCATGGGCAGCGGCACGGTCTGGCCGTCCGGCCCCAGCAGGGCGGCCGGCTCAGTGACGTGTGCGAGGAAGCGGGAGAGGTCGAGCATCGCTTCCATATCTGCCGGTGGCAGGACAGTCGTCGCTTCCGTCGTCTGGGCGATCATGTGCCCAGTGTAGGCACATTCGAAAAATCCGAAAGCCTGGCTTTCTCTACGACACCATCAGAACCCGTGGGAGAGCCGATCCCGCCACGCATCGCCTCGCATCCCACTCCACCAGCACAGCCTCGACAAGCCTC
>CALMIQ010000471.1 GCA_937863965.1 uncultured Micropruina sp. | reverse complement strand
TCGACCTCGCCACGCTGCCGGACGACGTGAACCAGCTGAAGCAGTTCATCGCCGACGCGGCGAAGGCCCAGTGATCACAGCGGAGGCCGGTCGCACCTCCCGTGACGACCACTAGCGATCACCACCGGAAGCCCGTCGCACCCCTCGTGACGACCACTAGTCGCCCGGTACGACAGCCACCTGGGCGGTCAGGGCGTCCAGCACGAACGTCCAGCCCTGCCGGTAGTCGTCGGCCGCCTCGGGACCGGTCCACGGTCCGGTGTGCCGCAGCAGCACCCGCGTGCGGTCGCCCTCGGCCACGAAGCGGACGTCGACCTCGTCGGCCGGTTGTTCGACCGGACGCCCGTCGACCAGGTCGTACCAGATCCAGCTGAACACCAGTCGGTGCGGCGGCTCCACCACCCGGAACGTGCCCCGCACCCCGATGCCCTGCTCGGCGGCCTCGATGCAGTACTCGCCGCCGGGCCGGGCGTCGACGTCGTAGCCGACCCCGCGCCAGGTGTGCCACCACCAGCGAGCCAGCCCGGCGGGGGTCGTCCAGGCGCTCCACACCTGCTGCACCGGCGCCGGGACGAGCCGGCTCAGTTCGAGTGCGTTCATGCTCTTCCTCTCATTCCAGCACGCCGGCTTTCGCAGGGTCGTCCCCGAAGTCCTTCGGATCGTCGGCGAAGGCGTCGGCCAGTGCGTCCAGTTGGCTGTTCCAGAAGGCGCTCCGTTCGGCCAGCCAGCCGCCGTAGCGCCGCAACGGCTCGGGCCGCAGCCGATGGGTGACCACCCGGCCCACCTTCGTCGACTCGATCAGTCCGGCCCCCGTGAGCAGGCCGAGGTGCTTGTGCATGGCGGGTAGCCCGATGCCGAGGGCACGGGCCAGGTGGCTGCTGCTGGCCGGGCCGGCGCCGAGCAGGCTGATCGCCTGGCGCCGGCCCGGATGCGCCAGGGCCGCGGCGACCGCGTCCAGCCCGTCGAAATACTTCACCATTTGGTGAAGTATAGCTCGCCAGCGGGCGCGAGACCAGCGGTGCGCCGGATTCGTGGCCGCGGCCACCGGTTTCATAGGATGCATCCCATGACCGCGACAACCCGCTCGACCGTGCCCACCACGACGCCACCGTCGGGTGCGGTAGTAGCTGTTCCCGAGCGGCCGGCGCTGGAGGGCCTGGAGGCGAAGTGGTCGCGGCGCTGGGCCGAGGTCGGCACCTACGCCTTCGTCCGGCCCGCGACGCGCGAGCAGGTGTTCAGCATCGACACTCCCCCGCCGACGGTGTCCGGGTCGCTGCACGTCGGCCACGTGTTCAGCTACACCCACACCGACCTGGTCGCCCGCTACCAGCGGATGCAGGGCAAGCACGTCTTCTACCCGATGGGCTGGGACGACAACGGCCTGCCCACCGAGCGCCGGGTGCAGAACTACTACGGCGTCCGGTGCGACCCGGCGATCCCGTACGACCCCGATTTCACGCCGCCGGCCAAGCCGGACCCGAAGCGGCAGGTGCCGATCAGCCGGATGAACTTCATCGAGCTGTGCCACGAACTGACCGCCGTCGACGAGCGCGCCTTCGAGAACCTGTGGCGCACCCTGGGGCTGAGCGTCGACTGGGACGACCATCTCTACGCGACGATCTCGAAGGAGTCGATCCGGGTCTCGCAGCGCGCCTTCCTGCGCAACTGCGCCCGCGACGAGGCCTACCTCGCCGAGGCCCCGACCGTCTGGGACGTCACCTTCCAGACCGCGGTCGCACAGGCCGAGCAGGAGGCCCGCGACTACCCGGGCCACTACCACCGGGTCGCGTTCCACCGCCCGGACGGCGAGAAGGTGTACATCGAAACGACCCGACCCGAGCTGATCCCGTCGGTGTGCGCACTGATCGCGCACCCCGACGACGAGCGCTACCAGCACCTGTTCGGCAGCACGGTCACCTCGCCGGTGTTCGGCGTCGAGATCCCGGTGTTGGCCCATCACGCCGCCGAGCCCGACAAGGGCGCCGGCATCGCGATGTGCTGCACCTTCGGCGACGCCACCGACGTGCAGTGGTGGCGCGAACTGCAGCTGCCGACCCGCACCGTGATCCAACGCGACGGACGCCTCAGCCACGACACTCCCGACTGGCTGGTCGACCCCGAGCCGTACGCGGCCCTGGCCGGCAAGACGCCGTTCTCGGCGCGCGCGGCGATGGTCGATCTGTTGCGGGCTTCCGGCGACCTGGACGGCGAACCGGCTCCGACCACCCGGAAGGCGAACTTCTACGAGAAGGGCGACAAGCCGCTCGAGATCGTCTCGACCCGGCAGTGGTACATCCGCAACGGGGGCCGCGACGATGCGCTGAAGCAGCAGCTGCTGGCGCGCGGCGAGCAGCTGCAATGGGTGCCCGACCACATGCGGCACCGGTACGCCAACTGGGTGAACGGGCTGAACGGCGACTGGCTGATCAGCCGGCAGCGGTTCTTCGGAGTCCCGTTCCCGGTCTGGTACCCGCTGGACGCCGAGGGCGAGCCCGATCACAGCCGTCCGATCTTCGCCGCCGAGGACACCCTGCCGGTCGACCCGTCCTCGGACGTCCCGCCCGGCTACGCCGCCGAGCAGCGCGGCGTCCCCGGCGGGTTCGTGGGCGACCCGGACATCATGGACACCTGGGCGACCTCGTCGCTGACCCCGCAGATCGCCTGCCGCTGGGATTCCGACCCCGAGCTGTGGAACCTGACCTTCCCGATGGACTTCGCCCCCGAGGCGCACGACATCATTCGCACCTGGGTGTTCAGCCGGGTGGTGCGCGCCCACTTCGAGGAGCATCGGGCGCCGTGGCGGACGGTCGCCATCTCGGGTTTCGTGGTCGATCCGGATCGCAAGAAGATGAGCAAGTCGGTGGGCAACACGATCGTGCCGACCGACATCCTCGACCGGTTCGGGGCGGACGCCGTCCGCTGGCGCGCGGCGATGGCGCGTCCGGGCATGGACTCGCCGTTCGACGAGACCGGCATGAAGGTCGGACGCCGGCTGGCGATGAAGGTGCTCAACGCGTCCAAATTCGTGCTCGGCATGCCGGGCGGCCTGGTCGGCCCGGGGGCGATCACCGAGCCGGTTGACCTGTCCATGCTCGCCGGCCTGCGCGAGGTCGTGGTGCGCGCCACCGACGCCTTCGAGGCGTTCGACTACAGCACCGCGCTCGAGGTGGCCGAACGGTTCTTCTGGTCGTTCTGCGACGACTACCTGGAACTGGTCAAGGAGCGCGCCTACGGCGCCCAGGGTCCGGACGCCGCCGCCTCGGCCCGCGCCGCGCTGCAGCTCGCGCTCGACATCCAGCTGCGGTCGTTCGCGCCCTTCATGCCGTACGTGACCGAGGAGGTCTGGTCGTGGTGGCAGTCGGGCTCGGTGCATCTCAGCCGCTGGCCGGTGCCCGAAGAGATCCCGGCCGGTGGCGACCCGGTGGTGCTCGCCGACGTGTCCGAGGTGCTGATGGGCATCCGCGGCACCAAGTCGACGGCGAAGGTGTCGATGAAGACGGAGGCGTCCGCGGTCGTCGTGTCCGGGCCCCAGGAGACGCTGCACCGACTGGCCCCCGTGCTCGGCGACCTGCGGGCGGTCGGGCGCGTGGTCGGCGACATCGACCTCGTCGACGGCGAGG
>CALMIQ010000470.1 GCA_937863965.1 uncultured Micropruina sp. | reverse complement strand
GCCGAGGTCGGACCGTTCTCCTACCTGCGGCCGGGCACCCAACTGGGAGCGAAGGGCAAGATCGGCGCCTTCGTGGAGACCAAGAACGCCGAGATCGGCGACGGCGCCAAGGTGCCGCACCTCACCTACTGCGGGGACGCCACCGTCGGCGAGGGCGCCAACATCGGCGCCGGCACGATCTTCGCGAACTACGACGGGGTGACCAAGTCGCACACCACCGTCGGCAAGGGGTCCTTCGTCGGCAGCGACTCGGTGCTGGTGGCCCCGGTCGACATCGCCGACGGCGCCTACGTCGCCGCCGGTTCGACCATCACCTCCGCCGTCGGCCCCGGCGAGTTGGCGGTGGCCCGCGGCACGCAGCGCAACATCAGGGGCTGGGTGGCCCGGAAACGAGCCGGAACCCGGACGGCGGCGGCCGCCGAGGCCGCGCTGCGCGAGACCGCGGACGAGACGACCGCGGCTCAGGAGGACGGCCGGTGAGCGGGATCAAGCGGCCCACCGAGAAGCACCTGATGCTGTGCACGGGCCGGGCGTTCCCCGAACTCGCCGAGGAGGTCGCCGAACTGCTCGGCGTCGACCTGGTGCCGACCCGGCAGGTCACCTACGCCAACTCCGAGATCTACGTCCGCTTCGAGGAGTCGGTGCGCGGTGCGGACGCCTTCGTCATCCAGAGCCACCCGGCGCCGGTCAACGAGTGGCTGATGGAGCAGCTGATCATGTGCGACGCGCTGAAGCGCGCGTCGGCCAAGCGGATCACCGTGGTCTCGCCGTTCTACCCCTACGGACGCCAGGACAAGAAGCACGCCGGCCGTGAGCCGATCTCGGCCCGGCTGATCGCCGACCTGTACAAGACGGCCGGCGCCGACCGGCTGATGAGCGTCGACCTGCACGCGTCGCAGATCCAGGGCTTCTTCGACGGCCCGGTCGATCACCTGTTCAGCATTCCGGTACTGGCCGACTACGTCGCCCAGAACTACCAGCTGGAGAACATGACCGTGGTCTCCCCGGATGCCGGACGGGTCAAGCTGGCCGACCACTGGTCGGACCGGCTCGGCCTGCCGCTGGCGATCATCCACAAGCGCCGGGACCCGAACAAGGCCAACGAGGTGGCCGTCGGCGAGGTGGTCGGCGACGTCCGCGGCCGGGTCTGCCTGCTGGTCGACGACATGATCGACACCGCCGGCACGATCTGCCAGGCTGCCGCGGCACTGCGCGAACACGGCGCGTCCAAGGTGATCGCCGCCGCGACCCACCCGATCCTGTCCGGGCCGGCCGCGCAGCGGCTCAACGCGTCCGCGTTCGAGGAGGTCATCGTCACCAACACCCTGCCGATCCGCGACGACCTGCACATTCCGAAGCTCACCGTGCTGTCCATCGCCCCGCTGCTGGCCAAGGCCATCCAGGAGGTCTTCGTGGACGGCTCGGTCACCTCGCTCTTCGACGGCGTCGAGTAGCCCGGCGTCGCTCACACAGACCGGACGGATTCCCGTAGCCGCAGCGGCATCGGGACCAGCGCGTGCTCGGGATCGAGGGTGCTGGACAGCGCCATCTCGACGGCGCGCCGGCCCATCTCGGCGTACGGCAGCGCGGCGGTGGTCAGCCCCGGCCGCAGGTAGGAGGCGATGACGTCGTCGTCGAACGAGACCAGCGAGATGTCGTCGGGAACCCGCAGCCCGCGCGCCTGCATCGCCTGGTA
>CALMIQ010000469.1 GCA_937863965.1 uncultured Micropruina sp. | reverse complement strand
GCTCTACGACCCGCAGGTCGACCGCCGCTTCCCCTGGGTCGCCCGGGCTCAGTAGCCGCCCGGACGCGTCACCCGGCCGATACGCGCGCAGCAGGAGCCCCAAACCCCGACCGGCACCAGCACGCGGGGAACGATGACCATCATCGGGTCAGGGTAAGTCCGGCTCGGCCCCCTCAGATGTGGACGACGGTCGTCTCCGGTGTTCGCCACCACAGTCTGCCCGCGCCGGGAACCGTGGTCGACGTGGCCACCAGCCGACGCTTCAGCGACGCGAGCAGCGATCGATAGCCGGGCGCCGCGAAGGTGAAAGACAGCGGTACCGAGATCGGTTCGAAACCCTCCACGCGCGGGACCTGCCAACCGAACTCCGACCAACTCACCAGCTCACCATCGATCCGGACTCTCAGGCTCAGCGCCCCGCATTCGAGGTCGCCGCATTCCGCGCAGACGAGAATCGCGGCTCGGCCGTCGTCGAACTCGCCGGCATCCGCCTCTGCCAGTCCATCGAGCCCTCGGATCGCGGCGTCGAGATCCCATCCCGAAACCATGCCGGTCGTCTCCGCAGGAGGAGATCCTGGGCCCAGCAGGTCGCGGAGTCGCACGCCGTTGACGGTCCAGTCCAGCATCCCGATGGCGGCACGCTCTTCCACGGCCAAGGCATCCATGCGGGCGAGCCTAGATGGGCCTGCTGACGTCGCGGAAGGTCCGGTAGGCGGCCACCGCCTGCTCGCCCTGCACGGCGGGTTCAGGCGAGGATGGGCGCCGTTTCCATGAGATCTCCTTCGATCGACTGCAGCCTCGGGTCTCAGTCAATCAGCCTTGACGCCGAGCGCGTGCGACAACAGCGTCCGGCGGTTGTGGGTGCCGGTCTTGGTGAAGATCGACTTCAGATGATCCTGCACCGTGTGCTCCGACAGGAACATCCGACCGGCGACCTGCCTGGTGTCCGCTCCCCCGGCGAGGATCGCGAGCAACTCCCGTTCGCGCGCCGACAAGGCATGACTCCGCGCGAAGAGATCCAGCCGCTCGCTCGGCGTGCTGGGTTCCAGGCTGACGGCGATCGAGCCTGCGGGTTCGAGACGGGCGGCCTTCAGGGTGATCCACAGACCGTGGGACACGTGCACCCGCGCCTGCGCCGGATGATCGTCCACGCCGGCCTCGCGGGCGAGCAGTTGCGCCGCGACGTTGAGCGCCGCCGCCGGAACGGCGTCCGGACGGCCGGTCGGCGGCAGCAACCGTGCCAGCCACGACCGGGACGCCGGCGTCAGCCCGCCGATCCGGAGTGCTTCGTCGAGGACGACGACCGCCGCGCCGGCCGCCGGGAGTTGCGGCTGGGCGGCCTCGGCGAAGGTGAGCGCCTGCCGGCGCCGGAGCGCCCCGGTCAGGGTCGGCAGCAGCCCGGCGAGCAGGTCGAGGTCGGCCGCCGCCGCGGGCCGGTCCATCCACAGGTCGAGGAACGCCCAGCAACCGAAGTCGTCGCGGAACACCGCCGAGATGACGTCGGCGACGCCGTGCCGACGCTGCGCCCGGCTCCACAGCGGGCTCCGTCCGGCGTCGCCGCCCAGTGCCCCGACCGCCTCCAGTCGCGTCCAGCGGCTGACATCCGTGAGGTACTTCAGTCGCACGAGATCGGGCAGCTCGGCGAGGTCGGGTACGAGCGCAAGCGGGTCCGCACCCACCTCCGACGCCGGGTCGGTCAGGACCCACACGTACCAGTCGAACCCGATCGCCCTGCGCAGCACCTCCAGCGCTGCCGCCCGGAACTCACGCAGGTCGGTCGGGCCGGACGCCCCGAGTCGATCGATGGCCGCGACGACGTCCCGCGCGCTCGGGCGTCGAGTCATGGCGCACAGCATAGATAACCAACTACCTGGGATAGGCGCCGGCCGGCGATGCGGGGAGTCTCGACCCATGACCACACTGCACATCGAGCACGCCGTCACCGATTTCGCCACCTGGAAACAGGCGTTCGACCGATTCGCCGGCCTGCGTGCGACCGCCGGCGTCCGTCGCCACGTCATCAGCCGGCCGGTCGACGACGCCGCCTACGTCGTGATCGACCTGGAGTTCGACGACCGGCGAGCCGCGGCCTCGTTCCTCGACATCCTGCGCACCAGGATCTGGGCAACCCCCGACAGCAGCCCTGCCCTGGTGGGTGCGCCCCTCACCCGCGTCCTGGAACGCGACGAGGCCCACCCGGGCTGATTAGCTGGCCGGCCCCGACCGACACAACGAGGCGACCGGCCGACCGGATCCACCAGCCGGCCGGCCGATCGCCAGGACTCAGGTCCTCAGACCCTGGGCGGAAGCGCCGCGGCCGTGGCCAGCGCCGCCGGATCCTCGGCCCCGGCGATGATCGCCGTGACCGCCTGCAGCAGCGGCAGCCGGTCGAGCAGGCCCTCGCGCTGCTGCACCAGGGTGAGCGCCAGGCCGGCCGCGGGGACGCCCTCGACGGTCTGCTCGGCGGCCTCCATCGCGGCCAGCGCCTCGATGGCGCCCTCGCCGCGTCCGATCCGGACGCCGTACACCTTGTTGCGGCCCGACAGGCCGGTCACCTCGAGGTCGCCCACGCCGGCCAGCCCGAAGGCGGTCTCCGGACGCGCACCCAGCTCGGTCGACACGATCGACATCTCGCGCACCGCCTGGGCGAAGATCGCCGACTTCAGGTTGTGGTGCGGGAAGCCGGTGCCCTCCTCCAGGCCGTCGGCGATGCCCAGCGCGATCGCGTAGACGTTCTTCATCGGGGCGCACACCTCGACGCCCACCTCGTCGGTGGTCGGCTCGATCCGGTACACGTCGGTGGAGATCTCGCGGGCCATCCGGATCGCGGAGTTCTCGTCGAGGGAGCCGTAGATGGTGGCGGTCGGCTTGCCCTCGGCCACCTCGTTGGCCTTGCACGGCCCGCCGACGCCGACGATCGGGGGCAGCAGGGCGCCCTTGTCGGCGGCGATCCACCGGATGGCGTCCGGCAGCAGCTGGATCCGCCCGTCCGGGTCGGTCCAGAAGCCCTTCGTGGTGCACAGCAGCACCGACGCCTTCGAGATCGCGTGCAGGGCCATCTCGGTGATCTTCGGCACACCCACGGACGCCACCGCGATGAACACCGCGTCCGCGCCGGCCAGCGCCTCGTCGATCTGCCCGGAGCGGTACAGCCGGGTGCCGGGCGCCAGCGGCACGTTGGTGCGCGGATGCGGCTTGCCGGCCTCGCAGGCGTCGATCAGGTGATCGTCCAGCCAGGTGCCCCACAGCCGCGTCTCCCACCCGGCCTGGGTGAGGGGTGTCGCGAGGGCCGAACCCATCGCTCCGGCTCCGAGAATCGTGATAACCGCCATGCTCAGTCTTCCTTTCGTGGTTGCTGGCCGTAGGTGGACATTCCGGTCACGGCCTGAGCCATTTCGTCGGGCGAGATCAGCCTGACCGCCGCACCGGTAGCCATCGCCCGCAGCTGGATCTCACAGATGTACTCCAGGTAGGGCAGCAGCGAGAGCGCCTTGTCGAGCGTGGCCCCGGTGGTGATGGCGCCGTGGTTGGCCATCAGCGCCCCGGTGCGCTCGTGCAACGCCTCGGCCACGTTGATCGCCAGCTGATCGGTGCCGAAGAGCGCGAACGGGGCGACCCGCACCGAGCCGCCGAACAGCGCCGAGTAGTAGTGGGACGCCGGGATCTCGTCGACCACCAGGCCCAGCGCGGTCGAGGCCGGGGCGTGGTTGTGGGTGATCGCCCCGGCCGGCGTGGACGCGTACACCGCCAGGTGCAGCGGCAGCTCACTGGACGGCTTCAGCGTCCCGTCGACGATGTTCCCGTCGAGGTCGGTGACCACCACGTCGGCGGCGGTCATCGACTCGTACGGCACCCCGCTGGGCGAGATCGCCACCCGGTCGCCGACCCGCACCGACACGTTGCCCGCCGTGCCCACCACCAGGCCCTCGCGTTGCATGGTCCGGCAGGCCCGGACGACCTGCTCGCGTTCGCTCTCCAACAACATCGGACTTCTCCACTCCTTCGCGGTTCAGGGCCTCAGGATGTACTTGCTGCCGACCCCGCCGGCCATGTCCTCCAGCGATGCCACCAGCGCCTCCAGCGGCCGGATCTCGGTGCATAGCGTCATGCCGTCGAACTGCCCGCTGGACAACAGCTGGACGGCGGTCTGCACGTAGCGCGGGGCGTGGTGGTAGACGCCGACCAGCTTGTATTCCAGGTAGTGCATGGCGACGGCGTCCACGGTGAAGGTGGAGCCGGCCTTCGGCCCGCCGAACAGCACCGCCGTGCCGCCCGGACGCAGGCACTGCACCGTCTGTTCCCACACCTCGGGCAGTCCGACCGCCTCGATCGCGACGTCGGCGCCGCGTCCGTGCGGGGTGACCGCCCGGATCGCCGCCGCCTTCTCCGCCGTGGTCTGGTAGCCGCCCAGGTTCACGGTGGCGATCGCACCGGCAGCCTCGGCCTGCGCCAGGCGTCCCTCGGACAGGTCGGCCGCGATCACCGAGGCGCCGCGCAGCTGGGCGAGCCGGATGTACATCTGGCCGATCGGCCCGGCGCCGTTGACCACCACCGTATCGCCGAGCGCGATACCGCTCTCGGACATGCCGTGGACGACGGTCGACAACGGCTCCAACGGCGCGGCCGCCTCGAACGGCAGGGTCTCGGGGATCTCGTAAGTGTTCCGCTCGACGATCGCCCGCGGGATGACGATCTGTTCGGCGAACGCACCGTTGAGGTACTGCAGGTTCTCGCACAGCGACTCGCGCCCGATCGTGCAGGCCCAGCAGGAGCCGCACGGGCAGGTGTTGGCCGCCACCACCCGCTGTCCGGGCGCGAACTTCGTCACACCCTCGCCGACCTCGGTGACCACGCCGGCGAACTCGTGGCCGAACCGGGCCGGCAGGGAGCCCGGCGGGAACAGGGTGGGGTGGCCGCGGCGGTAGCTCTTCAGATCGGTGCCGCAGGTGGCGGCCGCCCTGATCTCGACGGCCACCTCCCCCGGTCCGGGCCTGCCCGGTTCGACGTCCTCCATCCGGAGGTCGCCGGGTCCGTAGAACATGTAGGCACGCACGTGCGGGCTCCTCGGGGTGGTCCTGATCGGAGGGGGGTGGACGCCGCGGGCTCAGCCGGGGTGACGCTCCATGAAGGCGTGGATCTCCTCGTCGACTCCCCGCAGCGCGGGGTAGATCTTCTTCTGGATCTCGGCCACCTCACCATAGAGTTCGTAGTTCTCCTGGTTGGGCTCGGTGGTGTCGCCGAACTGGGCCATCTTCTCGGCATAGACGGCGATGTCGGGTTCGCCGTGCACGCCGGTGATCGACATGGCGGCCACCGCGGCGCCCATCGCGGAGATCTCGTCCTCGAGGCAGGCGGTGATCGGGACGCCCATCGCGTCGGTCATGATCTGGCGCCACAGCGGGCTGCGGGTGCCCCCGCCCATCGCCCGGATCTGGGTCACCTTGGTGCCCGTGTCGGCCTCCAGCCCCTCCAGGCCGTTGCGCATCTCCAGGCCGATCGACTCCAGGATCGAGCGGTACATCGCCGGCCGCTTGTGGATGCCGCGCCAGCCGACGATCGCGCCGCGGGCGACCGGATCCCAGTGCGGGGTCTGCACCGCGTTCCAGTACGGCATGGTGATCAGGCCGAGCGAGCCCACCGGCAGCGCCGCGGCGCCCGCCTCGAGCTCGGGGTCGGGACGCGCGCCGAGCGCCGGGTTGCCCAGCGCCTCGCGGAACCAGGTGGCCAGGTAGGCGCCCGAGCTGAGCAGCAACTCGAAGTCGTACCAGTCGGGAATGCCCGCGGCCAGCGTGCGATAGGCCTTGCCGTAGGCGTAATCGGGGCCATGGACGCCGGCCACCACGGCGGTGCCGAGGTTGAGGTACATGGTGTCGGCCGAGACCGCGGCGGCGCCGACGCCGGCCGCCTGGCCGTCGCCCATGCCGGCCACCAGCGGAATCGAGTGATCAAGGCCCCAGGCGTGGGTGATCGCCGAATCGATTTCGGCGATGACCTCGCCCGGCTTCTTCAGGTCGCTCATCTGGTCGCGGCGGACGCCGGCGATGTCCAGCAGGCCGGGGTCGTAGTCCTGCTTGGCGATGTCGAACAGGCCCAGCGAGTCGGCGCAGGCCACCGAGCTGACCCATTGTCCGGTCAGCTTGAAGACCAGGTAGCCATGGACGTCCACCACCTTGTAGGCCTCGGGCAACACATCGGGCTCGTTCTCCTTCACCCAGGCCATCTTGTACAGCGCCGGGGTGATGTCGGCCGGCTTGCCGGACAGCGCGTGGATCTCGGGGGTGCCGTAGCGGCGGATCTGGTCGGCGGCCCGGCCGTCCATCCAGATGATGCCGGCGCGCAGCGGCACACCGTCGGAGTCGAAGGGAGCGAAGGTCTCCCGCTGGTGGGTCATCGCCATCGCGGCGATCCGCTTGCGCTGCTTTTTCTTGAGCCCGGCGACGGCCTTGCCGATGGTGGCGTTGGTGGTGTTCCACCAGTCCAGCGGGTCGTGCTCGTAGAAGCTGGTCCGCGGGTTGCTCAGCGGGAACTCCTGCTTCGCCTGGGCCAGCACGTTGCCGCCGGCGTCGACGATGATCGCCTTGGTGGACGTGGTGGACGTGTCGATGGCAATGACCAACGGGTCGGTATTGCTCATGGGGCGCTCCTCCTGGCTCGACGGTGAGCCTTGTGGTGTCGGGGGCCTGCCGCGACGTCGCGGGCTGGCACCACTGCTTGGGCCAAGGGTAGGGCGGTGGACGCGTCTCGTATACAGCTTTCAAACAAACGTCTCAGTGCATAGTTTTCACGCATCGTCTGTGAATCGCTGCGCACCCTGGCGCGGTGAAGGGAAGGAACGATATACTTCGCGGATACGAGACCGGGGGGAATCGTGTCGATCAGCACACCGCAATGGAGCCGCCATCAGTCGCCGCAGATCCCGGTGGACCGAGCCGATGGGTGGCGTCGCCGTCTGGCGGTTGCCACCGCGGTCGCCGTGGGCGTCCTGCTCTGGCAGTTGGGCCCGGTCGTGGCCGCCTCGGGAATCCCGTCCAGCCCCGTCGTCGAGCCCGCGTTTCCGACCGAGGTCTCCTATTCCTGGTGGACGCCGCGGCTGTCAGAGTCCCGGATCGACCGGGCGAGCATCATGTACGTCAACCGGCCGGACGATCTGCCGGAGTACCAGGTGGTGCTGCTGGGCACGGACGGCAGTTCCTACCGGAAGCTCGGCGACGACGGTCCCCTCGACGCCGACGGCTACCCGGTCACGGCGATCCTGTCCCCCGACGGCAGCTCCCTGATCTACGGCACGGGTGCCGCGCCCGAGATCACCGTCCTGGCCCTGAGCGACGGCAGCCGGCGGACGATACCCGTCCCGGCCGATCGGCAACTGCACCCCGTCAGTGTCACCGAGGACGGCCGAACGGTGCTGGTCACCTCCGGCGATCCCAATGATCCGAACGCGTGCTCCGACCCGGGTCTGATCGACCTGGTCACCGGCGAGCTTCGGCTGTTCCCGCAGCTGTGCGGGCTGGGCGTGGCCGCCTTGGCACCCGATGGCACCCGGATCGCCGCCCTCGAGCACCACTCCCGCCCCGACCCCGACCTGGACACGACGGATCTCGTGTGGATCGATGCCGCGGACGGCCGGGTGACAGGCCGGATCACCGGACTCGACGGCCCCGGATACCATCACCTGCAACTCGATGCCAACAGCTGGTCGCCCGATGGTAGTCGGATTGCGGTCGCCGGCAGCACCTGCTCCGAGGGGGCCGGATGCCGGACCTCGCTCCGGGTGGTTGACGTCTCCGGTGCGGTGCCGGCGGCCCGAGAAGTGCCGCTGTCGCGGTCCGAGTGGTCCGAGGACGTCCACGCCTTGGGGTGGCGCGACGCGTCGACCGTGCTGGTCGCCGAAGGGATGTCGCCACTCACCTTCGCCTGGGTCGACGTGGCCACGGGCGAACGACAGGTGTTCTCCACGTATCGGGCCGATTGGACGGGCGCCGACCTCCTGCTGCCCG
>CALMIQ010000468.1 GCA_937863965.1 uncultured Micropruina sp. | reverse complement strand
CCCGCAGCACCGGCCCGGCCCAGGCGCGCCCGAACACCTCCAGGGCCGCCTCGATGGCCTCGCAGTCGTCCATGGGCTCCCCTTGGAATAACCGAGCAACTATGTTGTTGATAGCGACGATAGCACCGACAGAGGATGGACCAACGTGACCAAGAAGATCGGCTTCCTGTCCTTCGGGCACCACCGGGACGTCACCGGCTCGCTGGTGCGCACCGCCGGCGATGCCCTGCGCGACCACGTCGACCTGGCGGTCGCCGCCGAGGCCGCGGGCATGGACGGCGCCTGGCTGCGGGTGCACCACTTCGACCACAGCCTGGGCGCACCCTTCCCGCTGCTGGCGGCGATGGCGGCCCGGACGTCGCGCATCGACGTCGGCACCGGGGTGGTCGACCTGCGCTACGAGAATCCGCTGTACATGGCCGAGGAGGCCGGCGCGACCGACCTGATCAGCGCCGGACGCCTGCAGCTCGGCATCAGCCGCGGGTCGCCCGAGCCCGCCGCCGACGGTCAGGCCGCCTTCGGCTACCCGCTCGGCGAGGGCGAGGACTGGGCCCGGGTCACCCGGGAACGGGCCGATCTCTTCCGCAGGGCCATCGCCGGGCAGCCGGTTGCCCGCTCGCACCGGGCGCTCGCCGCCGGACATGGTCCCGACCTGCCGATCCAGCCGCTCTCCCCCGGCCTGCCGGACCGGATCTGGTGGGGCGCCGCCAGCCGGCCGACCGGCGTCTGGGCGGGCGAGGAGGGCTACAACCTGCTCTCCTCCACCCTGCTGCTGGCCGACGACGGGCGCCCGTTCCACATCCAGCAAGCCGACCAGGTCCGCGACTACCGGACGGCGTTCGCCGCGGCCGGGCACACCACCGGCGGCCGAGCGGCCGTCACCCGCAGCGCCTTCCCGATCACCACCGCACAGGACCGGCAGTACTTCGGGCTGGAGCGCGGCGGCGGCGACGGGGTCGGCTTCCTGGACGGCCACACGGCCCGCTCGGGACCGACCTTCGCCGGCCCGCCCGAGCAGGTGGCGGACGACCTGCGCGCCGACGAGGCGGTGCAGGAGGCCGACTACGTGCTGTTCGCGCTGCCCTCCATGCTGGGCGTCGACTACAACGCCCACCTGTTCGAGAACCTGGTCGCGGTGGCTCGCGAACTGGGTTGGAAGGAGTGAGATCGATGACCACCATCCACGACTGGGAGGCGGCCGTGCTCGCCTTCAACACCCGCGACTACGCCGGCGCGATCGAGCGGCTGAAGCGGCTGCTCGAGGCCGAGCCGGGCAACACCAACGCCCGCGAGTACCTGGCCCGCGCGTACTACCTACGGGCCTCGCTGAGGCCCGCCGAGGAGCAGGCCCGGACGATCCTGGCCGGCGATCCGACCAACGAGTACATCACCCTGCTGCTGGCCCGCGTCCTCGAGCGGCAGAGCCGGCACGCGGAGGCGGCCGGCGTCCGGAGGATGCTGGTGGCGCTCACCGGCGACGAGCGGCACGGCGCCAACCACGCCGCCCTCGCCTGAGCCGGCCCACGACCGGGCTCAGCGCACGGCACGCCGCGACGACCGGGCCGCCGGCACCACCATCGGGGTGCCCGTGGCCGGGTCGGGGATCACCGTGCAGGTCAGCCCGAACACCTCGGCGACCAGTTCGGGGGTGACCACCTCCCCCGGCGGCCCGGACGCCACGATCCGGCCGTCCACCATGGCGATCAGGTGATCGGCGTAGCGGCAGGCGTGATTCAGGTCGTGCAGCACGGCGACGATGGTGTAGCCGTCGGCCCGCAGGTCGGCACACAGGTCCAGCACGTCGAGCTGGTGGGTGATGTCGAGGAAGGTGGTGGGCTCGTCGAGCAGCAGCAGTTCGGTCTGCTGGGCGAGCACCATCGCCAGCCAGGCCCGCTGCCGCTGCCCGCCCGACAGCTCGTCCACCGGACGCTCGGCCAGCTCGGTAACCCCGGCCGCCGCCATCGCGTGCTCGACGGCGGCCTGGTCGGCGTCCGACCACTGCCGCAGCAGGGTTTGATGCGGGAACCGGCCGCGTCCGACCAGGTCGAGCACGGTGATGGTCTCGGGAGCCACCGCCGACTGGGGCAGCATGCCCAGGGTCCGCGCCACCGCCGTCGCCGGCGTGGAGTGGATAGCGCGGCCGTCCAGCAACACCCGCCCGGCGTGCGGCCGCAGGATGCGGGCCAGCGCGCGCAGCAGGGTGGACTTGCCGCAGGCGTTCGGCCCGACGATCACGCTGAACCGGCCGTCCGGGACGGCCAGATCGAGGCCGGCCACCACCACCCGGTCGTCGTAGCGCAGGTCCAGCCGTTCGGCGACCAAACGGGACGTCTCCCCCATCACCCTCTCCTTCGCCATTCGCTCGACAACAGCCAGGCCAGGTACAGCCCGCCGAGGCCGCCGGTGATCACGCCGACCGGCAGGTCGGTGTCGCCGAAGGCGCGCGAGCCGAACAGGTCGGAGCTCACCAGCAGCATCGCGCCCATCGCCGCCGACGCGGCGACGCTGGGCCCGCGCCGCAGGCCGACCAGGCGTCCGGCCAGCTGGGGCGCGGCGAGCGCGACGAACGAGATCGGCCCGGCGGCGAGCACCGCGACCGCCGACAACCCGACGGCGACGGCGACGGTGAACCCCGTGGTGGCCGCAACCCGCACCCCGAGGGCGGCGGCCACCTCGGGTCCCAGCAGCATCAGCCGCAACGGACGCGCCAGCGCCAGCGCGGCGCCCAGCAGGACGGCGAGTCCGGCGGCCGCGGCGAATCCCGGCTTCGCGGGCAAGAAGGCGATCTTCCTGCAGAACGCCGTCTACGACGGCAACCTGATCGCCTACCAGAAGGGCCTGAGCACCGAGTTCCTCACCGATCTGGGTTTCGCGATCCCCGCCGAGATCGACCCCTTCGTCAAGGAGGGCGAGCAGGCCTACATCCCGGTGGAGAAGATCAGCGTGCTCAATGCCGCCGACGTGCTGGTCTGGGGCACCGAGAAGGATTCCGACCGGGTCGCCCTGGAGAAGGTGCCCGGCTTCGCGTCGCTGACCGCGGTGCAGGCCGGACGCTCGGTCTACACCGGCGGCGAACTGGCCGGGGCCATCTACTTCGCCTCGCCGCTCAGCCTGCCGTTCGTGGTCGACCAGCTGGTGCCGATGCTGGCCGGGGCGCTCAAGGGCTGACCGGGCTCACGCCAGCGTCTCTTCGAGCAGCCGCAGCCACACCTCGCCGGCGGTGGGATAGCTGGGCACCGCATGCCACAGCTGCTCCAGGGTGAGGCGTCCGACGATCGCTACGGTGGCGGCGTGCAGCAGTTCCGCGACCTCGGCGCCGGCGAAGGTCGCGCCCAGGACGCGGTCGTCGCCGCCGACCACCAGCCGGGCGGACCCGCGCGGATGATCGACCAGCAGGGCCGCGCCGGAGGCGGAACGCAGTTCGACGTCCAGCGCGCGGGCGTGCGGGTCGTCCGCGCGGGCCTGGGCGAGGGTCGCCCCGACCGTGGCCACCTCGGGATCGGTGAAGATCACCTGGGGCACCGGCACGTCGGCCGGCGGCTCAGGGATCGGACGCCCGAGAGCTCCGGCCCGCAGCCGCGCGCCCAGCAGCCGGGCGCGGTACTTGCCCCAGTGGGTCAACGCCGGCTCGCCCGAGACGTCGCCGACCAGGTGCAGCCAACCGGGCCGCTCCCCGGGCGGCAGGACGTCGGTGTTCGGAACCCGTCCGGCCGCCACCAGCAACTCGTCGAACTCCAGCGACTCGCCGGCCACCCGCAGCCGCACGGGACCGCCGTGCGGACGTCCGAGGCGGTCGTTGCCGGGCCCGGGGCGGTCGGCGGACTCCACCGTTTCACCGAGGCGCAACTCGACGCCGGCGCGGGTCAGGGACTCCCGCACCAGTTGAGCCGCGAACGGCTCGAGGCGATCCAGCAGCCGGCGCCGGACGAACATGGTCACCCGGCTGCCCAGCGCGGCCATCCAGGTCGCCGCCTCGCAGGCCACCACGCCGCCGCCGATGATCGCCAGCCGGGCCGGCGCCTCGACGACGCCGGTGGCGTCCCGGTTCGTCCACGGCCGGACGCCGGCCAGTTCCGGCGGGATCGCCGGGCTGCTCCCGGTGGCGACGACCACCGCGTGGCGGGCGGTCAGCGTCCGCTCCCCCACCGTGACCCGGCGCTCGCCGGCTACCCGGCCCCGTCCGCGGATCACGTCGATCCCGGCCGACTCGGCCCAGGAGGCCTGACCCGAGTCGTCGTAGTGGGAGACCCAGTGGTCGCGGCGGGCCAGCAGGGCGTCCCGATCGATCGTCGTGGGTCGGACGCCGCGCAGGTCGCGCGTGGTCGCGGCGACGCTCACCGGTCGCAGCAGGGCCTTGCTCGGCATGCAGGCGTAGTAGGAGCACTCACCGCCGAGCAGCTCGGCCTCGACCAGGGCGACGGTCAACCCGCTGCCCCGGACGAAGTACTGTGCGGCGTTCTCGCCGACCGGCCCGGCTCCGACAACGATCAGGTCATACACGTCGTTCATGGGCTCATGGTCCCTCCGCTGTTCGACGAGGGCAACGTGCTCCCACGAAACCGAAGGGCCGGCGACCCGGTGGTCGCCGGCCCCTCGGATGGGGTCAGGCTCGTCGTCTGGTGACCAGGCCGACCAGCCACAGCAGCAGCACGGCGCCGCCGACGGCGGTCAGCATGCTGAAGATCAGGCCGCCGCCGGCCACGTCGACATTGAAGGCGCTGAGGATCCAACCACCCAGTAGGCCGCCGACGATTCCGACGATGATGTTCATCAGGATGCCCATCTGGGCGTCGGTCTTCATGATCTTGCTGGCGATCCACCCGGCGATGCCGCCGAGGACGATCCAGCCGATAAATCCCCAACTCAACATGGCTTTCGCTCCTTGTGTCGTGGCAGTTCTTGCGTCTCCACTGTAGGCACGCGACAGCGCCGGGCGGCCCGGGGAAGGCCCTGGTTCGAGCACTTCGACCCTTTCGGGTGAAACCCCGGGATGACCTGGACGAAATGATGATTAAGCCTGCACACTACATCTATGCGAGTGAAGGATGGAGTCTTAATTCGGTGGGCGGTGTTGACCGCGGACCAGCGCAACAGCCGCCGGTCCACCGACCAGGTGCCGGCCGCTCTCGACGCTCTGTCGGCCGCGGTCGGCGATCGGCTGGCCCTGCCCTTCGAGCGGACGGCGGGCGACGAGGTGCAGGCGCTCACCCGGGATCCGACGGCGGTCGTCGACGCCGTCCTCGCCCTCACCCGGCTGTCCGACTGGCATGTCGGCATCGGGCTGGGCGCCGTCGAACTGCCCCTGCCGGGATCGACCCGGGAGGCCCGCGGCTCCGCCTACGTCGCCGCGCGGACGGCGGTCGACGAGGCGCGCAACGCACCGGCCAACCTGCGGCTCGTCGCGGCCGGAACTGTCGGAGCCGGCACCTATGGTGAGACCGTCGCGCAGCGGGCCGAGGCGGCCCTGGTGATGCTGCGGGCACTGGTCAACCGTCGGACTGCGGAGGGGTGGGAGATCATGGACGTGCTGGGCGAGGCCGGTAGCGGCAAGGACGCCGCGACACGGCTCGGGATCACCCCGTCGGCGGTGTCCCAGCGCGCGGCGCGCGCGGCCCGGGCCGAGTCGCTGCTGGGCGCCGGTCTGGCCATCTCGCTGCTGGCCGAGGCGATGGGGGTGCCGCGGTGAGGTTCTGGCTGCTGGCCGGCGAGGCCGCCATCGTCGTGGCGCTCGCCGCGGTCGCCGTGCTGGCCGGCGGCCGGGTCGTGGTCGCCGTGTTCAGGCTGGCCGAACGCTCCCGCGCGACCGAACTGCCCGGCGATCCCGAGGCGGCACAGGACACCGTCGCGCCGCTCACCCGGGCCGCCGCGACGCTGCGCGGCGGCCAGTGGATCGGCATGCTCGAACGGCTCGCCGTCTTCGCCACCCTGCTGGCGGGTTTCCCCGACGGCCTGGCCGTCGCGATGGTGCTCAAGGGCTTCGCCCGCTACCCCGAACTCAAGGCGAGCAGCACCGGGGCTGCCGAGCGGTTCATCATCGGAACCTTCGTCAGCGTGCTCGTCGCCTCCGCCTGTGCCGGGTTGGCGATATGGCTGATCAGCCTCTTCTGAGCCGCTGGCCGCTGCCCGGCCCGGGTGAGCCCGCCCATACGGTGCTGGCGGCCTGGGCGGAGCCGCACCGCCGCTACCACGACGCGCGTCACCTGGCCGAATGCCTGGACGCCGCCGGCCGGCTGGGCGGCGGCGTCCCCGAGTTGCTCGCGCTGTGGTTCCACGACGCGGTGCACACCGACACCCCGGGCGCCGACGAGGCCGCGTC
>CALMIQ010000467.1 GCA_937863965.1 uncultured Micropruina sp. | reverse complement strand
GCGATCAGGGCGGCCAGGACGCCGAACGCGGCGACGGTGGCCAAGCCCCCGGGGTAGCCGACGTGGTCGATCACCTGGCCGGAGGCGCTGGAGCCGATCGCCACGCCGATCCCGATGCCGGTGCCCATCCAGGACAACCCCTCGGTGAGCCGGTCCCGGGTCACCAGGCTGCCGATCAGCGTGTTCCCGTTGATCAGGGTCGGGGCGACCGTCACGCCGACGAGCACGCCGCCGATGCACAGCAGCAGAACCGAGTGGGCGCCGAGCAGCGCCACGCAGGCCGCACAGAGCGCCGCCACGCCGACCAGGAAGCGCGAGACGACGGGTGAGCGCCAGCGCCGCGCACCGTAGTAGAAGCCGGCGAGGCCGGAGGCCAGCGAGAACACGGCCAGCACCAGCCCGGACGCCTCGCGCACCCCCCACTGGGTGGCGGCCGCGACCACGGACACGTCGATCGAGCCGAAGACGCAGCCGATCAGCAGGTTGACCACGACCACCGCGCCCACCCCCGGCACCAGCAGCACCAGCCGCTGGGTGAACCGGCGGCGCCGCGGATGGTGGGCGCGGGGGGCGATCGGCGGCTCGGTCGCGCGCTGCCCGTACAGCAGGTGGGCTCCGATCAGGGCCAACACCACGGGTGCGATCAGGCCGGCCGCGGGGTGGACGCCGGTGGAGAGCGCCGTGGCCACCACCGGGCCGACGATGAAGGTGACCTCGTCGAGGGTCGATTCCAGCGAGAAGGCCGTGTGCAGCTGGTCGGGATCGGCGACGAGATGCGTCCACCGGGCCCGGACCAGGGCGCCCGGCGCGCCGCCGGTGGCGCCGCAGACGACCGCGGGGGCGAACAGCGTCCAGGCGGGCAACTGCAGCACGGCGAACACCACCAGCAGGGCGAGCGTGGTCGCCGAGACGATGGCCGCCGGGTACATCACCCGCCGCTGCCCGTAGCGGTCGACCAGGTTGGACAGCGCCGCGGTCCCGAGCGCCCAGGCGACCGCGTTCGAGGCGGCCAGGGCGCCGGCCAGGCCGTAACTGCCGTAGAGGGCGGACACCATCAGCACCAGGCCGATGCCCATCATGGCGCCGCCGGAGCGGGCCAGCAGGCCGGCCGCACTGAACTGCCAGGCGCCGGGAAGGGTCAGGATCTCCCGGTAGACGCGCATCAGGCCATTCTCGCACAACCGTGCGGTAACCTCGAAATCACGCCTGAGGAGGTCGGGCGACGGGTCAGCCCAGGAACTCGTAGAGCAGCTCGTTGAACGTGGCCGGCGCCTCCTGGGGCACGAACGCACCGGCCTCGGGGACGGTCTCCAGGCGGGCCTCCGGGATGCCGTCGGCCAGTTCGCGGGCCGCCGCGACGATCGCCGGCTGGCTGCCGGCCACCACCAGCGTGCGCGCCGTCACCGCCGGCAGCCAGCGCCGCACGTCGATTCCGGACGCCACCTTCATCAGCTCGATCATCCGGGCCCGGTCGAGGCCGGCGTCCGCCAACTTCCCGGCGGGCATGGCTCGCACCGCCAGCCGCTGCAGGGCGCCGGCCAGCCGCGGCGTCCGGGGCATCGGGTCGCTGAGCACCAGCTGCGACACGGCCTCCGGCGAGCGTCCGGCGGCCGCGATCGCGACCGCGGCACCGAGCCCGCTGCCGGTCAGCGCCGCCCGGTCCACGCCGAACCGGTTCAGCTGGGCGAGAACGGCGTCCGCGGCCTTCTCCAGGTCGAAGTCGGCGGGCCGGCCCGGACGCAGACCCTCCAGCCAGGGGGCGACCGCCCGGGTTCCGGCGGGCAGGGCGGTGATCTGGTCCTGCCAGGACTGCGGGGTCTGGCCCAGGCCGTGCAGGAACACCAGGAGGGGTACGGACATGCACCCAATCGAACCATGGACATAATGGAGCCCATGGGATTGCCCGCCAAGCTGCTCGGAACCGGTGAACAGGAGCTGCTGCATCTGCGATCGCACGGCAAGACCATGATCGGCCCCACGCTGTGGCTGCTGGTGGTCTCCGCGCTCGCCGGCGCCGTGTTCGCGATGCTGCCGACCTCGTGGCGTCCGGGATCGGGGTGGGCGGCGACGCTGCTGGCCGTTGCGGTCGCGATCCCGGTCTATCTGGTGCCGCTGCTGCGCTGGCGGACCACCACCTACACGCTGACCAACCACCGTCTGATCACCCGCTCGGGCATCATCCACAAGGTCGGACACGACGTCCCGGTCGCCCGGATCACCAATGTCGCCTACGAGCGCAGCCTCACCGACCGGATGTTCGGCTGCGGCTCCCTGGTCTTCACCACCTCGGCCGAGGCACCGGTGGTGCTGCACGACATCCCGAAGGTCGAGGAGGTCGGGGTGGCGATCTCCAACCTGCTGTTCGGGGTGCGCGCGTGACCGAGGCCGCCACGCCGCAGCTGGGGCTCCGCACCCAGCTGGTCCGGTTCGTGCTCACCGGCGGGCTGTCCGCGATCGTCGACTACGGGCTGCTGGTGGTGCTGATGGCGTTCGGCCTCGACCACACGCCGGCCAAGATCCTGTCCTTCATCGCCGGGACCACGACCGCCTACCTGATCAACCGCCGCTGGACGTTCAACTCCGACGGCTCGCGCCGCAAATTCGCCGCCGTGATGGGCCTGTACGCGCTCACTTTCGCGCTGCAGGTGGGGATCTTCACCCCGCTGTACCCGTGGCTGGTGTCGCTCGGCCTGGACGCGGAGTTCATGCCGAAGATGAACTGGGCCCAGCTGTTCGGCTTCGTGGTGGCCCAGGGCGTGGCGACCGCGGTGAACTTCGTCGTCCAGCGCGCGGTGATCTTCAAGCACTGAGTCGGCGCGTCAGGGCCGCCATCGCGGTGCAACCCTCCGCGTCGTTCCGGTGCGACTCCCCGTGCCGGCGACCGTTTCGCGTCCCCGGTGCGACTCTCCGCGTGCCGGCGACTGTTCGCGTCCCGGTGCGCCGGCGGGTAATGACGGCGATACGGAGATCCCGGCGTGCGCCGGGATGACGTGAGGGCCTGCCGGGATGACGTGAAGGGCCCTCCGTGACGACGCGGGGGTGCGCGGGGACTCTCCCGTCATCCCGGCGAACGCCGGGATCTCCGCCCGTGCTGAGCATTCGCTACTGGGATCCCGGGTCGAGCCCGGGATGACGGATACGCCGGACGGATACGCCGGCCGGTGAGATTACATCCGATTCGGGGACCCATCCAGGCGGCTGAGGCGCGCCGCCCACGGAATCGGACGTAATCTCGCACGCCGCGGGATCTTCACGCCATCCGGGGCCTCGCCACCGAGACCCCGGATCGGGCCCGGGACGACACTCGGACGGCGGCCGCCGGAAAGCCGGCACAACCCTGGGAGGGTCCCTCAGGACGGCAGGACGGTCATCTCCTGCGGCTCGCGGATCACGGCCGGGCCGGGGATGTCGTTGGGCAGCACCCGGTAGACCTGCTGGCCGGCGCGCTCGGCGATGAAGTGCGCGGGGACACCGTCCACGTAGTGCACGCCGGCGCCGTCCTCGGCGGCGTACCCGCCGGGCAGTTCGCCCGAGGCGACGGCGGCGGTGTAGATCGGGTCGCGTTCGGGTTCGCCGTCCAGGTGCGGGCAGAAGCTGCCGCGGACCAGGCCCAGCCCGCCGCGCCAGGGACGCAGGTCGCCGAACGAATCGGTGACGCAGCCCTGATACCAGCAGGCGGCGCCGGCCGAGATGCCGGCCAGCACCAGCGAGCCGTCGGCGTAGCGCTGCCGCACCACCTCGGTGACGCCGTGCGCCTCCCAGAGCGCGACCAGGTTGACGGTGCTGCCGCCACCGACGAACAGCAGATCGGCCTCGGCGAGCCGATCGACGGCCTGTGCCGCGGCCGACCACAGGGTCAGCACCGACGTCCGGACGCCGAGCGCGCCGTAGGCGGTGAGGAACCGGTGGATGTAGCCGGCGTCGTCGCCGGAGGCGGTCGGGGCGAAGCACACCTGCGGGTGATCCTTGCCGGTCAGCCGCACCAGGTAGGCGTCCAGCGCGGTGGGCTCGCCGAACTGCGACATGGAGAAACCGCCGCCGCCCATGGCCACGAGATGCCTGGTCATGGGCCACATACTAAGGTTCGTCCGGTGACCGTGCGTACGATCGGCATCATCGGCGGCGGCCAATTGGCCCGGATGATGCACGCCGCCAGCATTCCCCTCGGCGTCCGCATCGCGCTGCTTGCCGAGGGCCCGGACGTCTCCGCGGCCCAGGTGGTGGCCGACACCAGCGTGGGCGAGTACACCGATCCGGAGACCGTCTACGCCTTCGCCGAACGCTGCGACGTGATCACCTTCGATCACGAGCACGTGCCGCCGGCGATCCTGCGCGAGCTGCAGGCCCGCGGCAAGCAGGTTCATCCCGGCCCGGACGCGCTGCTGCACGCCCAGGACAAGGTGGTGATGCGCGAGCGGCTGACCGCGCTCGGGGTGCCGTGCCCGGCGTTCGCGGTGGTCGCGGACGCCGCCGAGCTGCGTGCCTTCGGCGACCGGCTCGGCTGGCCGGTGATCGCCAAGACCTCCCGCGGCGGCTACGACGGCAAGGGCGTCTGGAAGGTCGACGGACCCGCCGACGCCGATGAGCCGTTCGCCAACCTGAAGCCCGGCGTCCGGATCCTCGCCGAGGAGTTCATCGACTTCAGCCGCGAGCTGAGCGTGCTGGTCGCCCGGCGTCCCTCCGGTGAGGAGCGGGTCTACCCGGTCAGCGAGACCGTGCAGACCGACGGCATCTGCACCCACACCTTCACCCCCGCGTCCGGTCTGAGCGACGAACAGCGGGACGCCATCGAACGGCTGGCGCTGCTGGTGGCCGCCGAGCTGGATGTCACCGGCATCCTGGCCGTCGAGCTGATGCAGCGGGCCGACGGCTCGGTGGTGGTGAACGAGCTGGCGATGCGGCCGCACAACACCGGGCACTGGAGCATCGACGGGGCGCGGACGTCCCAGTTCGAGAACCACCTGCGCGCGGTGGCCGACCTGCCGCTGGGTCCCACCGGGAACCGCGAGCCGCACGCCGCGATGGTGAACGTGCTCGGCGGCGCCCGCGCCGACCTGTTGGAGGCGCAGGCGGAGGTGCTGGCGTCCGAGCCGGGCGCCCGCGTCCAGCTCTACGGCAAGGACGTCGTCCCGGGCCGCAAGGTGGGCCACGTCACGGTCGTCGGCGACGATCCGGACGACGTCGCGACCCGGGCGCAGGCGGCCGCGGATCACCTGATGGGAGTGCAGCGATGAGTGAGAAACCCCTGGTCGGGATCGTGATGGGATCGGATTCGGATTGGCCGGTGATGCAGGCGGCGGCGCAGGCCTGCGAGGAGTTCGGCGTCGGCTACGAGGCCGATGTGGTGTCGGCGCACCGGATGCCCGAGGACATGGTGGCCTGGGGACGCGCCGCGCACACCCGCGGGCTGAAGGTGATCATCGCCGGGGCCGGGGGAGCGGCCCACCTGCCCGGCATGCTGGCCGCGCTCACCCCGCTGCCGGTGATCGGCGTCCCGGTGCCCTTGAAGTACCTCGACGGCATGGACTCGCTGCTCTCCATCGTGCAGATGCCGGCCGGCGTCCCGGTCGCCACCGTGGCCATCGGCAACGCCCGCAACGCCGGCCTGCTCGCCGTCCGCATCCTCGCCGCCGCCGACGATGCCCTCCAGGCCAGGATGATCGCCTTCCAGGAGGACCTCCGGAACGCCGCCCGCGCGAAGGGCGCCGTCGTCCGCGGCGAGTGACCAGTTCGGGGACGGTTCCTTTCCGGTTCAAGGGACGGTTCCTTTCCGGTTCAGGGGACGGTTCCTCCGGTTCACGCCGGCACCGGGGACGGTTCTTCTCGTGCGAACTTCGAACGCCGGGGACGGTTCTTCGCGTGCGAACTTCGAACGCCCGGGACGGTTCTACGGATCGAAGATGCGTCCCCACGGTGCGAAATTCGAACGCCGAGAACCGTCCCCGGTGCGCCGTCCCGGGTTCGACGAGCCAACCGGCTGATCGGCGGGTCCGGCGAGCCGGAGGCGAGGCCTTCGGGACCGCCAGCCATACTGGATCGGTGACCGCCCTCGCGACTTCCCCGCTTCCGGACGCGCAGACCCGCAGCCAGGGCATGGCCCTGCGCCGCGGCCTGGCGCTGCTCGGCATGACCCTGGTGGTGCCGGGCTCCGCTCAGCTCGCCGGCGGCAACGAGCGGCTCGGGCGCATCGCCATCCGCATCTGGCTGACCCTGATCGCGCTCGCGGTGCTGTTCGGCGTCCTGTTCCTCACCTTCCGCGCCTTCGCCATCGGGCTGTACGCCAACCCGATCACGCTGCAGGCCCTGCGCTGGGCGACCCTCGTGCTCGGCTTCGGCTGGGCGGCGCTGTTCGTCAACGCCTGGCGAATCGCGAACCCGGCCGCGCTAGGCCCCCGGGGCAGGGTGGTGATCCCCGGAATCGCCTTCGTGATGGCGCTCGTCATCGGCTTCGGCTCCTGGTCGCTGGCCGCGGCCTTCGACGCGCAGAGCCGGCTGTTCGGCAACGTGTTCACCGGCGGCGGCAAGTCCGAGACGAGCGACGGCCGCTACAACGTGCTGCTGCTCGGCGGGGACGCCGGCGCGGACCGCGACGGGCTGCGCCCGGACACCATGATCGTCGCCAGCATCGACGCCGACACCGGACGGACGGTGCTGTTCAGCCTGCCCCGCAACATGCAATGGGCGCCATTCCCCGACTCGTCGCCGCTGAAGAAGCTCTACCCCAACGGCTACTGGTGCAAGGACCAGTCCTGCCTGCTCAACGCCGTCTACACCCTCGGCACGAACAACAAGAAGCTGTACCCGGGGGTGAAGAACCCCGGCGTCCAGGCCACCAAGGAGGTCATCGGCAACATCCTCGGCCTGCAGATCAACTACTGGGCGCTGGTCGACCTGAAGGGCTTCCAGGCGCTGATCGACGCCGTCGGCGGGATCAACCTGGACGTCGCCCGCAAGGTCCCGATCGGCGGCGGCACCGACCTGACCACCGGCAAGAAGTTCCCGATCAAGGGCTACATCGGGCCCGGCAAGAACCTGCACCTGAACGGCTACAACGCGCTCTGGTTCGCCCGCTCGCGGGAGGGTTCGACCGACTACGAGCGGATGGCCCGGCAGAAGTGCGTGCTGAACGCGATGGCCAAGCAGCTGAACCCGCTGACCGTGGTCACCAAATTCCAGGAGATCGCCAAGGCCGGGGAGGAGATCGTCGCCACCGACCTGCCCACCTCACAGATCGGGACGATGCTCGACCTGGCGCAGAAGGGCCGCTCGCTGGCGTTGAGCAGCGTCAGCTTCGCGCCGCCGCTGATCCGTCCGGTGAAGCCCGACTTCGCCAAGATCCGCGAGATCGTCACGACCAAGATCGAGGCGGCCGAGGCGGCCGACAAGAAGCCGGCCAAGGAGACCACCACGGCTCCGGCGCCCAACGGTTCCACGTCGTCCACGCCGAAACCCAAGCCGACCGCCACCACGGTCAAGACCCAGACCGACGACCTGGATTCCGTCTGCACCGTCAGCTGACGGCTCCTCCGTCGGGGCCGCTGATCCGTCATCCGGGACTCTTCCGTCACCCCGACTCATCCGTCACCCCGACTCATCCGTCATCCCGACTCATCCGTCATCCGGGACTCATCCGTCATCCCGGACTTGATCCGGGACCTCAGGAGTGCGCTCGGCCGGCCTGGGAGATCCCGGCGTCCGCCGGGTGACGCGGTCAGCGGTCAGCGCAACTCGCCGGAACCCAGGACGCGGAACACCCAGTCGCCGATCGCGTCACAGTAGGCGCGACCCAGCTCGAAGGTCGGCGTCCGGGTCATGATGGTCAGCAGGTAGTCGCGGCCATCGCCGGCGATGTGCCCGATCGAGTTCACCGCCCACAGCTTGTCGGTGGACTCGAACTGCACCCAGCCGTTCTTCAACTCGGCCTTCACCGAACCGCCGCGCGGCGCGCCGACACCCCACGCCTGGGCGTCCTGCACCTGGCCCATCAGCCCGAGCAGGTAGCTCCGCTCCGCATCGGTGAGCGCCTTGGTCTCGCCCTTCACGAGCTGATGCAGGAACGAGCGCTGGTCATTGGGCGTGGTCCGGGTCCAGCTCCAGAAGTCCCGCTCGGGGGCGCTGCGGGTGTCACGCAGCCCCAGATCGGACGCCAGCGCGTCATAGGCCGGACGGGCACCCGCCCAGGCCCACAGGGCGTCCGCCGAATCGTTGTCGGAGTTCTTGATGGCCTTCTCGGCCTGTCCCGCCTGCTCGGCCGGCAGCGGCTGCTGCAGCCCGTCCGCGCGCGCCTTGCGCAGCGCCATCGAGACGATCATCGGCTTGGCCATGGACGCGCTCTGGCTCGCCCAGTCGCCGCGGAAGTCCCAG
>CALMIQ010000466.1 GCA_937863965.1 uncultured Micropruina sp. | reverse complement strand
CGCCCGGCAGTCTCGATCGACCCGGGCGGTCATCCTCCCGGCTAGGGAGTTCGGCTATCTTGACGGCATGCGCGTTCACATCGCGGCCGACCACACGGCCTACGACCTGAAGGAGTTCCTGGCGAAGGAACTGTCCGGCGCCGGCTACGAGATGGTCGACCACGGTGCGCACTCCTATGACGCCTCCGACGACTACCCGGACTTCGTGCTGCCGTGCGCCGAGGCCGTCGCCGCCGACCCCGACAGCCGCGGCATCGTCTTGGGCGGCTCCGGCAACGGCGAGCAGATCGCGGCCAACAAGGTCCGCGGCGTCCGTGCCGGACTGGCGTACAACGTCGTGACGGCCCGGCTCGCCCGCGAGCACAACGACGCCCGGATCATCGCGCTGGGCGGCCGGATGCAGTCGCTGAGCGACGCCCTGGCGATGGTCACGGTGTTCCTCGAGACGCCGTTCTCGAACGACCCCCGACACGTCCGGCGGATCGCCCTGCTGGACGATTACGAAGAGCTGCACAAGCGCTGACCGGCGCCGATCGAGCGGAGCGCACCATGCCCGAGGGGCACGTGATCCACCGGCTCGCCGACGGGCTGACCGAGCTGTTCGGCGGCCGGACGGTGCGGGTCGCCAGCCCGCAGGGCAGGTTCGCCGACGAGGCGGCACTGCTGGACGGCGGCGTCCTGACCGGCGCCGAGGCGTACGGCAAGCACCTGTTCATCGACTTCGGCCCCGAGCGGGTCGTGCACATCCACCTGGGGCTGATCGGCAAGCTGTGGCTGCTGGACGGCGGACACCCCTCGCCGGCCGGGCTCGACACCCTGCGGCTGCTGATCGCCCGCGACGACGACCGCGCTGAGCTGCGCGGCCCGCAGTGGTGCCGGCTGATCACCGACGAGGCCCGCGCCGAGGTGATGGCCAAGTCCGGGGACGACCCGATCCGGCCCGAATGCGACGGTGAGAAGGCGTGGGCCAAGCTGTCCCGCTCGGGACGCAGCATCGCCTCCCTGCTGATGGACCAGTCGGTGACCGCCGGCGTCGGCAACATCTACCGCGCCGAGGTGCTGTTCCGGCACCGGCTCAACCCGTTCAAGGAAGGCAGGACGGTCTCCCGGCGCACCTGGAACGCGGTCTGGGCCGACCTGGTCGAACTGCTGCGGCTCGGCGTCCGGGACGGCCGCATCGACACCGTCCGCGATCAGCACCTGCCCGAGGCGATGGGACGCGAACCGCGGATCGACCGGCACGGCGGCGAGGTGTACGTCTATCGCCGGGCCGGATTGCCCTGCCTGGCCTGCGGCACCCCGATCCGCACCCAGCTGCTGGAGGGCCGCAATCTCTACTGGTGCCCGCGCTGCCAGCGCCGGCGCTGAGGGGGCCACGATGCGCTGGGGAGCATTCGCGGTGCGGGTCGCCGACGACGGAGTCCGCTTCGACCTGCTGCACGGTGACGAGCCGTGGGCCCGGTTCGACCTGATCGGGCTGCGGCCGACCGGGCGGTTCACCGACGACGCGGACGAGGTCGAGCATGGGTTCGCGCTCGGGGACGCCGGTTGCGCCGTCCGGCATGCCGTCGGGGAGGCGTGGACGGTGCGCTGGGCGCTGCGGGCGTCCGATCCCGTCGACGTGACGGTTCCGCCGCGGCTGCGGGTGCGCGCGGCGTCCGGCTGCGTGGCCTGGGCCTGGGCGGCGGGCGCGGAGGGCCTGATCGCCGTCGCTCCCGCCGGGCGGGCCGCGCCGGTCGTCGGGCTGCGGCTGACCCAGGGCTGGCTGCAGGACGCCGGCGACGGCTTCGCCCTGGCACCCACCGACCTCGGCCTGACGCCCGGACGGCGCTGGATCGGCACCCTGCGCGCCGACCTCTACCCGACCATGGACGCCCTCGGCGCCCGGCTGCCCGCCTGGCTCGCGCCGCTCGAACTCACCGCCGGGCAGCCGTGGGAGTTCCGCGACCCCGACCACGCCCTGGTGGTCGAGCCGCCGGCCACCACCCGCGCCGAGGGTGATGCCGTTCAGGTGATCGGCGAGGCCGGCCGGGCCGGCGTGATGCTGCACTCGCCGCGCGGGCTCACCGCGCTGACGGTGTCGTTCGCGCCGATGCTCGACACCCTGCTCGCCGCGGGGGCGTCCCGGGTGCTGCGCGGTGGCGAACCGGTCACCCCGGCCGGCGCGTTCGTGGTCGCCGAGGCGCTGGGGCGGGCGCTGATCAGCGAGCCGTCCGCCGCCGAGCGCCTGCTGGACGATCGCGACTGGAGCCACGACGCCGACCTCCTGGCGATCGCCACCGGGGTGGCCCGCGGACAGCGTTCCGGCAACTCGCGGATGGTGCGGGCCGCGCTGCGGCGGCTGCAGCTGGTGCATCCGCAACCCGGCTACGGACGGGTGGTGATGGCGGCCTGGCTGGCCAGCCTGGCGTTGGGCGAGGACGCCCGCGACGACGCGCTGGCCCTGCTCACCCGGCCGTCGGCGTCGGAGTGGGTGGCGCTGGAGCTCAACGTGCTGAACCTGCGCAGCCAGGAGGTCTCCGGCGGCTCGTTCGCGGGACTGATCAATGCCCTGGGCGGCGAGCTGCCCGGGGAGCCGGTCGGGCTGGACGCCGTCCGCCAGGCCCAGTTGGTCGGACTCCTGCAGCTGTGCCCGGAGGAGTGGCCGATGGCCCAGGCGGCCGCCGCGTGCGCCACCAAGAACTCGCGCCGGCTGCTGGCGTCCGTCGCGGCGTCCGGATTCGACGACGCCGACGACCTGGCCGTGCTGGCCTGGCTGGCGCTCGGGCAGTCGCTGGTCTGAGGGGACGGTTCCCTCCCGTCGTCCCGGGCTCGACCAGGAACCCCGACCGTCGTCCCGGGCCCGACCCGGGATCTCATGCGTGCGGAGACCCCGGCGTTCACCGGGACGACGGTGACCAGACACTGGTGGCGATCGCGGCCCTAGCGGGACCGGCCTTCCGAACGGGTGAACGTCCATTCGGGGTCGGTGAGCATGCGGGCGCCGGACAGTCCGGCCACCATGGCGACCACCACCAGGACGGTGGAGACGCCCGACTCGATGGCCGCGTTGATGTCGGTCTGGTCGAAGTAGATCAGGGTGCGCAGCGCGGACGATCCGGGGATGACGACCAGCAGCGTGGGCACGGTCATGATGATCTTCGTCATCGAGAACCAGCGGGCGGCCAGGGCGCAGCCCAGGCCCATGATCACGCAGGCGACAAAGGTGGCGATGTGCGCCTTCACGTCGTACTCGAGCAGCAACTGGTGCGCCACGTTGCCGGCGATCGCGACCAGTCCGGACGCCAGCGCCGTCGTCGGCGGGACGTTGAACATGGTCGCCCAGCCGAACACAGCCAGGAAGCTGGCACCCACCAGCGCCGACCAGACCGCCGCGGGCGGCCCCTCCAGCGGGCCGACCGGGTCGGGGGAGACGCCGGTGACGGAGGCCACCAGCCACACCCCGATGGCGATGGCGAGCACGATCATCGCGGCGTAGGCCAGCCGGGGGACGCCGGTGTCGAGGTCGAGCCGGGTCAGGTCGAGGCCCGCGGTGACCAGCGGGAAGCCGGGGATGAGGAAGATCGAGGCGCAGACGAAGCCGGCCGCGAACCGCGGGCTCGGGGCGCCGGCCACCAGGGTGATCAGCTGCGCGAAGCCGACGTAGAGCGCGGACGCCAGCGCCGCCGAGGTGAGCACGACCGCGAGCTGGTTGATCTGCAGCCGGGTGAACAGCCGGTGCAGCCCGTAGGCGATCGCCGAGGCGGGCAGCACCGCCAGCACCTCGCGGTAGCTGCCGTTGGCGAGCACCGCGACCGAGGCGCAGGCGAGCGCCACCAGTGTCACCAGCAGCCAGGCGGGATAGCAGAGCCGGTGCTCCTCGATGGCGTCGAGCCGCCGCTCGATGTCGGCGACGTCCTCGCGGTTGGGAAGCTCGTGGCTGAAGCGGTGCAGCCGGGCGATCCGGTCGGCGTTCACCCCCGGACGGGTCTCGCCCACATGGGTCCGGAAGAGGCCGCGGCGTCCGACGGTGAGCACGATCTGGGTGAAGGTGACCTGGGCGTCGAGCTGCTGGATTCCCACCGCGCGGGCCACCGCGGCCATCACCTCGCGAACCCGCAGCCCGCTCGTCCCCGCGCCGAGCATCAGGATGCCGGCCCGCAACACGACGCGGGAACGCCGTACGAGGTCGGTCGGTTCAAGCCGGTCCTCGTACTCGTGCTCGTCGGTGAGGTCCGCCGGATCGTCCGCCATGGAGATCACGCTAGTGCTCCCGGC
>CALMIQ010000465.1 GCA_937863965.1 uncultured Micropruina sp. | reverse complement strand
TCCTCCTGGACCGGAGGACGCTCATGGGAGGAGACCTGCCTGGAGCGGATGACGGGAATCGAACCCGCATGACCAGCTTGGAAGGCTGGGGCTCTGCCATTGAGCTACATCCGCAAGGGGCACCAGCGTAGCGGGCCGGTCGCGCCGGCACGAAACGCGCCGCCGACGCTTGGGTGCGGCGGACAGCCGCCGATCCCCGGTTGCCCCGGGAGCTCGGGCGGCGCGGCCCGCTGTTCTGGATCGCGCCATCGGGCCGGTAGCCTCGCAGGCGTGGGCACGCGTACGGGTCTGTTGCGCCATCGCGTAGCGTCGGCAGGCATGAGCGATCCGGCGCTGCGTCCGCTGCGCACCACGGACGCCCCGGACGTGCTGGCCGCCTTCGCGGCGGCGTCCGACATGGCCCGGCAGGGCGACGTCACCGGTCCGCAGAGCGCGATCGCCTACGTGGAGCGGCTCACCGAGACACCGGGGCCGCATCTGGCCTTCGCCGTTGTCCATCGCGAACGGCTGGTCGGCCTGGTCGGACTGACGGTCGATGCCGGCAACCGCAACGGCTGGTTCTGGTACTGGATGCACGCCGGCTTCCGGGGCCGCGGCTGGACCTCCCGGGCCGCCGCCACGGTCGCGGACTGGGCGCTGACCGACGGTGGTCTGCAGCGCCTCGAGCTGGGGCATCGCATCGACAACCCCGCGTCGGGAGCCGTCGCGCGGGCAGCGGGCTTCGTCCAGGAGGGCTTCGAGCGGAGCAAGCTGCTGATCGACGGCGAACGGTTGGACGTCGTCGCCTACAGCCGCCTGCCGACCGATCCGTGGCCGACGGTCCCCCGGCTGGCGATCACGAACCCGGTTTGACGACCTCGACCGTGCACTCGGCCAACGGTCGCTCGCCGCTCACCCGTTGAGACCACGCCGGACGCGCCGCGGCGCAGGCACGGACGTGTCACGGTGGTGCCATCCGCGACGCACCCCGGGAGATGCCCATGACCGCCGACCATGACGGAGCCCCCGAGCCTTCGGTGGTCTTGGCAGCCAAGTCCGACGCCGTGTGCCGGATGGGTGCCCTCATGCTGGGCGCCGGAACCGGCTCGTACCGGGTGAAGGCGGCGATGGGCCGGGTGGCCGCCGCCCTGGGCATCGACGGCCTGGAGGCCCAGGTCAGCCTCAACGAGATCGTCGCCACGACCCGGTCGAACGGGACGTTCCGCACCCAGGTGGTGGAAGCCGGCCCGCCGGTGGTCAACGCCGACCGGATCCGGGCCCTGCTCCGCGTCTCGCTGCGGGCCCGGCCCGGCCTCGAGGCCACCGACCTGCAACGCCAACTCGACCGGGTGGAGCGCCGTGCGCCGCTCTTCCGGCCATCGGCCGTCGTTGCCGGGGCGGCCGCCGCCTGCGCCGCCTTCGCCTTCCTCAACAACGGGCGGTGGCAGGAGTGCCTGGCCGCCGGGATCGCCGCCGGCCTGGGCAAATCCGCCCAGCTGGTGTTACTCCGGCGCTTCCGTCTCAACCAGCTGGCCGTCATCGCCCTCGCCGCGGCCGTGGCCTGCGTCGCCTATCTGCTCGGCGCAAACCTGCTGCAGTTGCTGGCCGGCTCGTCGGTGAGTCCCTTGCACGAGGCCGCGTTCACCTCGGCGATCCTGTTCCTGGTGCCGGGCTTCCCGCTGCTGACCGCGGCCCTCGACCTGGCCCGCTTCGACTTCGGCGCCGGCATCTCCCGACTGCTCTACGCCACCATGATCACGCTCGCCGCCGCGCTGGGCGCGTGGGTCGCGGCGTCCGCGTTCGGCCTGGCGCCGGCGGAGATCCAGCCCCCCGCGTTGCCGCCGGCCGTCCTCCTCACCGGACGGGTGCTGGCCAGCGTCGTCGGCATCGCCGGCTTCGCGGTCACGTTCAACACGCCGCCGCGGATGGCGGTCGCGGCGTCCCTGATCGGCACGGCGGCCAACGTGCCGCGGATGTTCGCGGTGGACGCCGGCGCGAACCCCCTGCTGTGCGCGACGGCCGGCACACTGGCGGTCGGCCTGTTGGCGGCCTGGGTGAGCCAGCGGCTGGCCGCGCCGCGGATCATCCTCTCGGTGCCGGCCGTCCTGATCATGATCCCGGGTGCCAGCACCTACCGTGCCCTGGTGGCGATCATCGACCGCGATCCGCTCAGCGCCCTGGCCAACGGCTCGGAGAGCCTCGGCGTCGTACTGGGACTGGCCGGCGGGCTGGTGATCGCCCGGATGCTCACCGACTCGGCGTGGAACTCACCCACGCCGCACTGGACGCAGATGCCGCGCACTCGCGCCCAGGAGGTGCTCCGCGCCCGCGATCCGGATCGTCGGGCCGGGGACTGACCCTCGTGCGGGTTCAGCCGGCGTCCGCGACCTCCGCGACCCGATCGAGGGCGCCCAGCATCGTCCGGGCGCTGCGGCAGAGCAGTTCGAGGTCGTCCACCGACAGCACCTGGAGCACCACCCCGAGCGCCCGCTCGAACATCGAATCCATCCGGCGCATCACGTCGAGCCCCGCCTCGGTGGGATGCAGCCGGCGGATCCGCCGATCGTCCGCGTCGTCGGTGCGGGCGATCAGGCCCTTCTCGACCATCCGCTCGACCAGCCCGCTGGCGGTCGGTGCACTCACCCCCAGCACGCTGCCCAACTCGTTGCCCGAGATGCCCGGCTGCCGCACCACATGTCCGAGCACCCGGAACTGCTGCATGGTCAGATCGGCCGGCGTCGGCATCGGCCCGACCAGGCGCATCGTCCGGTCGTGCACCTGCATGTTCAGTTCGACCAGCTGGGTCGCCAGCGCCGCGCGCTCCTCGTCGAGCCCGAAGTCAGGGGGAGGCCGCACGGCAATCGCTTTCTTCAGCACAAATAGTTAGAGCTATGCTAACCGACGGGACCGCACCCGGTCACCCATGACCCCGGAGTCCGGGGAGCCGATGAAGGGGAAATCGTGCTTCGCTTGACCAAGCTCAGCCTGGCCCACCGCACCGTGGTGCTGCTGCTCTGCCTGCTCACCATCGGGCTCGGCCTGTACTCCACCACCGCGCTGAAGCAGGAGCTGATCCCCTCCATCGACGTCCCCCGGGGCCGCGTGATCACCACCTACGCCGGGGCGGCGCCGGACGTCGTGGAGGCGCAGGTCTCCAAGCCGATCGAGAGCGCGGTCAAGGCCGTGGACGGCATCACCGACGTCACCTCGACCAGTTCCAGCGGCGTCTCCCAGGTCGCCGTGCAGTGGGACTACGGCATCTCGGCCGACGACATGGCCAACAAGCTGCGCAGCGCCATCGACTCGATCGCGGCCGCCCTGCCCACGAACGTCGACCCGCGGGTGATGACGGGCGGCACCGACGACATCCCGGTCGCACTGCTCGCGTTGTCCTCCGATGAGGACCTGAACACGCTGTCGCAGAAGGTCACCGACACGGTGGCACCCGAGCTGAAGGGGATTCCCGGCGTCCGCGACGTGGCGGTCTCGGGCGAGGAAGAGCACGAGATCGTCATCACCTACAAGCCGTCGCAGCTGGAGTCCAACGGCATCGACCCGGGCACCATCGCGCAGATGTTCGCGGCGAACTCGACCGCGATCCCCTCGGGCACGATGCGCACCGACAGCGCCAACCTCGACGTGCAGACGGGCACCAGCTACTCCAGCTCGAAGCAGATCGCCGACCTGATGGTGCCGGGCACGGACGGCCCGGTGCGGCTCGGCGACCTGGCCACCGTCAAGGAGGCGCCGGTCACCAAGACCAGCATCTCCCGCGTCGACGGCCGGACGTCCCTGACGCTGTCGATCACCAAGACCCCGGACGCCAACACGGTCACCGTCTCGCACGCGATCGCCACGATGCTGCCGGAACTGGAGCGGAGCCTGGGCAGCAACGCCCGCTTCGTCACCGTCTTCGACCAGGCCCCCTACATCGAGCAGTCCATTCACGACCTGACCGTCGAGGGCGGCATCGGCCTGGCGATGGCGGTCTTCGTGATCCTGCTGTTCCTGCGTTCACTACGCCCGACGCTGATCACGGCGGTGTCGATCCCGCTGTCGCTGCTGATCGCGCTGATCGCCCTGTGGGTCGGCGGCTATACCCTGAACATCCTCACCCTGGCCGCCCTCACCGTGGCCATCGGACGCGTCGTCGACGACTCGATCGTGGTGATCGAGAACATCAAACGCCACCAGAGCTACGGCGAATCCGGCTCGGCATCGATCATCAACGCGGTCAGGGAGGTGGCCGGCGCGGTCACCTCGTCCACGCTGACGACGGTGGCGGTGTTCCTGCCGATCGGCCTGGTCGGCGGCCAGGCCGGAGAGATCTTCCGGCCGTTCGCGGTGGCGGTGGTGGTGGCCCTGATGGCCTCGCTGCTGGTGTCGCTGACCGTGATCCCGGTGTTCGCGTCCTGGTTCATGCGCCCCAAGGCCAAGCCGCAGCCGGCCGCCGACGAGGACGGCGCCGGAGCAGGCGCGGCGTCCGAAGGCGACCCGGAGGAGTCGGAGGAGACCAACACCTGGCTGCAGAAGGGCTACCTGCCGGTGCTCAATTGGAGCCTGGCGCACCGCTGGCTCACGCTGCTGATCGCGTTCGGCATCTTCGCGGGCACGCTGGCGCTGGTCCCCCAGCTCAAGACCGACTTCATCGGCAGCGCGGGCAACGAGAGCTTGTCGATCACCCAGACGCTGCCGTCCGGAACGGGCCTGGCGCAGACCGATCGCGAGGCCGTCCGGATCGAGCAGCTGCTGGCCGCCGACCCCGACGTCCAGACGTTCTCGACGACCATCGGCGGCGCCTCGTCGGCGGTGTTCCTGGCCGGCCCGAGCGACACCAACAAGGCGACCTTCACCGTGCCGCTCAAGGCCGGCTCCACCGGACCGGTCACCGCCGACCGGTTGCGTCGGCAGATCGCCGAGCTCGGCCCCGAGGTGGGCGAGGTCGAGGTCTCGCTCGGGAACGGCAACCAGTCCAGCGGCATGGTGGTGTACGTCGAAAGCGCGGACGCCGAGCAACTCGAGGCGGCCAATGCCGAAGTGGTGGCGATGATGGAGGGCATTCCCGGCCTCACCAACGTCACCAGCGACCTGGCGGACGCCCGCGACATGCTGTCGGTCGACGTCAAGGAGAAGACCGCCGCCAAGCTCGGCATGACGCAGTCCTCGATCGGCCAGGCCGTCGCGCGGGGCGTCCGGGGCCAGCTGATCGGCACCCTCGCCAAGGGCGACACGACGCTGAACGTCTACCTGCGTTCGCAGCGGCCGGTGCAGGACATCGACGAGCTCCGCGCGATCAGGCTGCCGATCACCCAGACGATGAACGCGGACGCCCGATCGGACGCCGCCGACAAGGTGCAGGCCCGCTCGGACAAGCTCGCCGCCGACTCCAAGCGGGACGCCACCACGGCCTACAACGACCAGGTCGCCGCGTTGAAGAAGAGCCGCAACCAGGCGGCCAAGGCGCAGCAGAACCTGACCAAGCAGGTGAACAGCGCCAAGAAGAAGCTGGCCTCGCTGCAAAGGCAGCTGGCGACCGCCCAGGACCAGCTGCAGACGATCTGCCCGACCGACCCGGCCAACCCGATCTGCGCTCCCCTGCCGGCCACGATCTTCGCCCTCACCCAGCAGCTGTCGGCAACCGGTTCGCAGCTGGCTCAGCTGGCCGGCGCCCAGGCACAGGCGAAGTCGGGCGTCACCGCCGCCGACAAGCAGCTGGAGGCCCTGGCCGAGCAGCGCACCAAGTCGCTGCAGGCGCAGGACAAGCAGCAGGCCATCGCGGACGCCGGGAAGGCCGCCGGCGAGGCAACCGCGGACGCCGTCCGGCTCAGCGACGTCGCCAATGTGAAGGTGGTGCAGGCCCCGGCCAGCATCACCCGGGTGAACGGAATCCGCGCCGCGACCATCTCGGGGAGCTCCGAGGCGTCCGACCTGGGGGCGATGACGACCGCGATCACCCAGGGCATCGCCACCCTCGACCTGCCCCAGGGCGTGACCGTCCGGATCGGCGGCGTGTCGCAGCAGCAGCAGGAGTCGTTCGCGCAGCTCGGCCTGGCCATGCTGGTCGCCGTCGCGGTGGTGTACCTGATCATGGTGGCGACGTTCGGGTCGCTGCTGCAGCCGATGATCCTGCTGGTCTCGGTGCCGTTCGCGGCGACCGGTGCGCTGGGGCTCTCACTGCTCACCGACACCGCGCTGGGCATTCCCAGCATGATCGGCCTGCTGATGCTGATCGGCATAGTGGTGACCAACGCCATCGTCCTGATCGACCTGATCAACCAGAAACGCAAGGCCGGTGCGAACATCGAGCAATCGATCGCGGCCGGAGCCCGGTTGCGTGTCCGGCCGATCGTGATGACGGCGCTGGCGACGATCTTCGCGCTGGTGCCGATGGCGCTGGGGCTGACCGGCGGCGGGGTGTTCATCTCCAAGCCGCTGGCCATCGTGGTGATCGGCGGGCTGGTGTCGTCCACGCTGCTGACCCTGATCCTGGTGCCGGTGCTGTACGACCTTCTGGAGAACTGGCGGCAGAACCGGCGCACCCGGCGCGAGGACCGGCGCGCGGCCCGGGAGTATCGGCGCGCGGCCCGGGAGGCCGCCGCCGAGGCCCCAGCCGCCGGCACCGAGTAGCACCGGATCGGAGAACCCGCAGGTGTCTGCTACCGGGCCGGACGCCCCCGCGAGGCCCACAGGAGCCGGATCGCCGTGCCGACCAGCCATACGTCGATCAGCATCTGCCCCGGGAACAGCGCCGACACGGCCGGATTGCCGGTGATCGCCAGCAGCGGCGACGCCAGGCCGAAGGTGAGGAGGCCGAGGATGGCGAAGCCGGCGAGCACCCAGGCCGCCACCGTCCGGGACTGCCGGGCG
>CALMIQ010000464.1 GCA_937863965.1 uncultured Micropruina sp. | reverse complement strand
GGCTTCACGACGATGGCGATGTACCGCTACGTCGCCTCGAAGGACGACCTGCACCTGCTGATGCTGGACGCCTCCATCCCGGACGACGCGTGGGCCGTCGACCACGACGACTGGCGCGTCGGCCTCGAGCAGTGGGCGCGCACGGTGCACGACGCGTACCGACGGCATCCGTGGGCGCTCGACATTCCGCTGTCGATGGAGGCATTGCTGATGCCCGGGCAGATGCGCGCCGTCGACGCGGGCCTGCGCGCGATGCGCGCGATGCCCGGGCCGCTCGACACCAAGCTCGCAGTGCTGATGATGCTGTCGGTGCAGGTCCGGGGGTTCGCGCTGATCGCGCGTGACGTCGCGGACGCGGGCGGCACGGTGGGCGAGGCGACCCGGCGGCTGGTGCGCGAGGTCGCCCTCGACGGCCGGCTGCCCGACCTGGAGCCGCTGATCGCCAGCGGGGCCTATTTCGGAGACGCGCCCGAGCCGCTCCCCGAGGAGGGCGGCCGGGACGGCGACGGCGAGGACGACCTCGGCATCGCGCTCGCGCTGCTGCTGCCCGGCATCGAGGCCGCGCTCGCCGGGATGCCCGACGACGCCCCCGCCGTGGAGCGCAGCCCGCGGCAGGCGCTGGCCGCCGCCGAGGCCGAGCTCGCCGCCGCGATCGCGCTGCGGAAGGCGACCCAGCGCCGCGCCGGCGAGCTCGAGAAGCGCGAGTCGCGGGTGCGCGCCGCGCGCGATCGCGCGCGGGTGGTCGCCAAGGAGGCCGCGAGGCTCGAGGCGAAGCAGGGGTAGGCCGTCCTGCCCGACCCGCAGGCCCCCGCGGCTCACCCGTGCAGCCGGTAGAACCGGAAGATGTCGTGCTCGATCGGCAGGACGTCGACGTCGGCGAAGCCGGCCCGGCAGGCGTACTTCCGCAGGGTCGCCGGACGCAGCACGGTGCCGGTGGCGGCCGAGTTCGGGTGCGACCGGCCGTCGGGCAGGCAGATCATCACCGAGTACCCGTAGAGCAGTTGCTCCACCGGGTCCCCCGGCCCGGTGAACTCCTCCGGCGCCCGCTCGTCCATCACGATCACGGCGCCGCCGGGCGCGCACAGCTCGCGCATCTCGGCGAGCACCCCCACCGGGTCGCCCATGTCGTGGATGCACTCGAAGGCCACCACCAGGTCGTAGCCGCCCGGCCGGTCGATGCGGGCGCCGTCCAGCAGGTGCGACCGGACGCGGTCGGCCACCCGGTAGCCGGCGGCATGCTCGTTGGCGGCCCGGACCGACTCGGCGTCGATGTCGAAGGCATCGACCCTGCTCTCCGGGTAGGCCAGCGCGATCCCGATCGAGGACCAGCCCTCGCCGGCGCCGATGTCGGCCACCCGCCCGCCGGCCACCAGCGCGTCGTGCACGTCGGGGATCGACGGCAGCCACTGCTGGCCGAGCACGGTGAGGAACAGTGCCCGGTTGCCCTCGGCCTGGCCGATCCGCATGTCGGGTCCGTAGCTCGCCCAGGGCACTCCCGCACCGGTGTGGAAGGCGTCCACCACGGCGGGCAGCTGGGTGCCGGCCGCGCAGATCGCGTTCAGGAAGGGTGGGAAGTAGGCCAGATCGTCGGTGTCGACCAGCACCGGGACGTGGTCGTCCGGCACACTGAACCGGCGCTCGTCGGCCTCCGGCGCCGGATCGGCGACGGCCAGGAAGCCGGCCACGGTCTGCTGCTCCAGCCATTCGCGGACGTAGCGGGCGTCGGTTCCGGTGCGGGCGGCCAGCTCTGCGGCGGTGCTCGGCCCGGCCTGGTGCAGCGCCCGGTAGAGGCCCAGCCGGCTGCCGATGGTCACGGTGAGCGCGTCCAGCGCGCCCAGTGCCGAGCCGAACATCCGTTCGGCCAGGGTGTCGGTGTTCATGATCGTTTCCCTCGGTTCGGGCGGAGCCGTCCTCCACCGCTGCGGCCAGCCTGAGCGGCGTCACTGACCGTGGGCTGACGAGCCCTGACACTCCCCTGTCAGCGGGCTGTCGTCGGGCCGGGTGAGGCTGGACGGGCGGGCGGCGCTCCGGCATGGTGATCGAATGGGAGACGCGGGCCCACCGACCCTGCGGGCGGCCGTCCTCGGCGAGCCGGCCGTGGTCGTCGACGGGCTCACGACGGCGTTCCCGGCCGGACGCCCCGGCGAACTGCTGGCGATGCTGCTGCTGGCCCGCGGCCGGACGGTGTCCGCCGGGTCCCTGATCGACGGGATCTGGGCCGATGGCACCCCCGCCGACCCGCGGGCCGCTCTGCACACCACGGTCCGGCGGCTCCGTCGCGCGCTGGGCGACGCCGGCCGGCTGATCGTCCGGCGTCCGCCCGGCTACGCGCTCCCCCGCGAGGCGGTCGGTGTCGACGCCGAGGAGTTCGCCGACGCCCTCACCCGGGCGATCGAGACGGCCGACCCGGCCGCGCTGGACGGCGTCCTGGAGCGTTGGCGCGGCGTGCCGTGGGGCGGCTACGCCACCGGGGCCGCGGCCGACGAGGTTCGCCGGCTGGTCGCCCTGTACGACCGGGCCCGGGCGGCCCGGACCGAACTGCTGCTCCGCGCGGGCAGGCTCGCCGACGCGGTCGCGCAGGCCCGCGACCTGGTCGCCGAGGCGCCCCACGGCCGGGCGGCGGTGGCGCTGCTGATGCGTGCCCTGGCGGCCGCCGGCGAGGTGTCGGAGGCCCTGGCCGTCTTCCAGGAGCATCGCCGCCGGCTGGCCGAGGATCAGGGCATCGATCCGTCCCGGGAGGTGCTGGCACTGCACCAGCGGATCCTCCGCGGAGAACCCGACCCGGTCGATGCCCGGGGCCGTGCTTCCGCCGACGCGGCAGCTGCGCCGCGGGCGCCGTCCGTCCCGTCCCGTCCGCGCGCCCGGCTGTACGGCAGGGACGCGCACCTGCGGGCGCTGGCCGGCATGCTCGAACCCGGCCGTTGCGTCACGGTGGTCGGCCCGGGCGGGGTCGGCAAGACGGCGGTCGCGGCCGCACTCGCGGCCGGCCGTCCCGGGCCGGTGTGGTGGGTCGATCTGGCCGAGCTGCAGTCCGAGGCCGAGGTGATTCCCGCGGTGGCCGGGCGGGTCGGCGTCCGGACCCTCGGCGGCGGCCGGCGCGAGGCCCTGCTGGCGGCGCTACGCGGAAACCGCGGCCTGCTGGTGCTGGACAACTGCGAGCACGTCCTCGGCGCGGTCGCCGGGCTGGTCGAGGCGCTGCTGGTGCGCGGCGCGGACGTCGGCGTGCTGGCCACCAGCCGGGAGCGGCTCGGCGTCTCGGCGGAGCAGGCATTCCCGCTGCCGCCGCTGCAGCTGCCCGGCCACGGGCGGACGCCGGCGACCATCGCCGAGGCCGTCGCTGGGTCGCCGGCGGTGGCCTTCTTCGTCGAGCGGGCCGCCGCGGCCGATCCCGGGCTGGTCTGGGACGCCGCGGCCATCCGCGACGTGACCGGGCTGGTGATCGAGCTGGACGGGCTCCCGCTGGCCATCGAACTCGCCGCCGGGCGCAGCGGCGCGATCGGGTTCGCCGAACTGAGGGACCGGCTGTCCGGCCATCTGGACCTGATCCGATCCGGCGCCGCACGGCTGCCGGCCCGGCACCGGACGCTCACCGCGACCCTGGACTGGTCCTATCGACTGCTGTCGTCGGAGGAGCGGGAGGTGTTCCGCGGGCTGGCGGTGTTCGCCGGCTGGTTCGACCTGGCCGCGGTGGACGCCGTCCTCGGCCCGGATGCCGCGGTCGTCGTGCCGGGGCTGGTGGAGCGCTCCCTGCTCACCCGGCGGCCCGGCCCCGGCGGCACCAGCCGGTACCGGATGCTGGTCACCGTCCGCGCCTTCGCCGCCGGGGTCACCGACGAACGGGAGCGTCGCCGGCTGGAGGCCGCGCACGGCAGCTGGTCGCTCGGACTCGCCCGGCGGGCGGCGTCCGGGCTGGAGGGACCCGACGAGCGGTACTGGGCGGAACTCCTGGAGGCCGGTCTGCCCGATCTGACGGCGGCCTTCGGCAACGCCCTGTCCGCCGACGACACCGACCTCGCCGCCGCGCTGGTGGGCAGCCTGCACCGTTGGGGCGACTACCGGGTGCGTCCGGACGTGCTGGGCTGGACCGACCGGCTGCTGAGCCGCCGCCGGGACGGCTGGCCGCCCGGGGTGTATCTGGCCGCCGCCACCCACGCCTGGATGCAGGGCAACCCGGGCGACGGCCTGGACCTGGCCGACCTGGCGGTCCGGGCGGCCCGCGAGCAGGGCCTGCTGCTGCTGGAGGGACGCGGCCACGAGGCGGCCGGCGACCTGTGGCTGGCACTGGGCGAACTGGACGCCGCGGCCGACGCCTATGGCCGGGCGGAACGGGCCGCGACGGCGTCCGGGCATGCCTTCGACGCGCTGCTGGCGGCCGACGGCGTCCTGCTGGCGCTGGCCTGGTCGGGCGCCCCGGTCGCCGCCCAGGTCCGCCGGGTGCTCGACGCCCTGCCCGCGGTGCCCAATCCGACGGCCCGCTCGCTGAGCCTGTACTGCGTGGGCGAGGCCTGGGCGGGCAGCGACCCGCCGGCCGCCATCGACCTGCTGACCGAGGCGGTCGGCATCGCCGACGGTGTCGGCTGCACCCTGGTCACCTCGGTGGCGACCACGGCGCTGATGGCGGTCGTCAGCCGTTCTGGGGCGTACGGCGCGACCGACCTGGCCCGGCTGGCCGCGACCGTGCGGGCCCTGGTCGCCGCGGGCAACCGGAACCTGCTGGTCACCCTGCTGCGCAACCTGTCGACCCTGCTCGGCGCCCGCGGGCAGCACGCCGCCGCGCTGGAGCTGCTGGCGGCGCTCCAGGCGACCGCCGGTCAGCACCCCTCCTGGGGCGACGAGGCGGAGGCCCTGCGGGCCGTCGAGGCCGCCGCCCGGGCCCGTCTCGACCCGGACGCCGTGCGGGCCGCCCGGCGACGCGGATCGGCCCGGTCCCTGACCGAGGCCGCCGACGAGGCCGTCCGGGCCCTCACCGGGCCCGATGGTTCCGGCCCCGTCAGCGGCTGACCCAGGCGTCCGGGATCTCCGCCAGGTGCCGGACGTGGTCGGG
>CALMIQ010000463.1 GCA_937863965.1 uncultured Micropruina sp. | reverse complement strand
GACCACGGCGTCGTGCAGCAGGCCGTTGGTGGCGATCGCGCCGGGGCCGTGCGGGCCGTCCGCGCCGTCCAGGTTGGTGAACCGGCCGCCGGCCTCGCGGACGATGACGTCCAGGGCGGCCATGTCGTGCAGCGCCAGCTCGGGTTCGGTGGCGATGTCGACCGAGCCCTCGGCCAGCAGCATGTAGCTCCAGAAGTCGCCGTAGGCCCGGGTCCGCCAGCAGCCGCGCATCAGGTCGACGAACTGCTGGCCCCGGCTGGTCTCGACCCAGCCGTGGATCGACGAGTAGGACAGCGAGGCGTCGTCCATGCTGCTCACGCCGGAGACCCGGCACGGCGAACCCTGCAGCAGGGTCTTGCCGCAGTACGCGCCGCCGCCCTCGCTGGCCCACCAGCGGCGGCCCAGGGCGGGGGCCGACACCACACCCACCCGGACCCGGTCCTCGACCATCAGCGCGATCAGCGTCGCCCACACCGGGACGCCGCGGACGAAGTTGGCGGTGCCGTCGATCGGGTCGATGATCCAGCGCCGCGGACCCCAGCCGGTGTCCTCGCGTTCCTCGCCGTGGACGGCGTCCCGCGGCCGGGCCGTCTTCAGCGTGCGGCGGATGGCGTCCTCGACGGCGACGTCCGCGTCGCTGACCGGGGTGAGGTCGGGCTTGGAGTCGACCTTCAGGTCGAGCGCCTTGAACCGGCTCATGGTCGTCGAATCGGCGTTGTCAGCCATCACATGGGCCAGTCGAAGGTCGTCGAGGTAACTCTGTTCCGCCATATGGCTCAACCTATCGGTTGCGTGGACGCCCGCCGCTCAGCGACGCTCCGCGCCGGCATCCGGACGGAGGTTTGTGACGGATCGGGCACCGCTACCGGTGCCCGATCTGACACGGTCCGCAACGGCTGACTAGCCGGACGCCGGCCGCTCCAGCCAGGCGCCCTCCATGCGACGGAACGACTCCAGCCGCTCGGGCGCCAGGCGTCCGGCTTCGACTGCGACGTCGAGTGCGCATTCGGGTGCCCCGGTGCCGTGGGTGCAGCCGCGCGGGCAGCCGGCGGTCAGCTCGGCCAGGTCGCCGAAGGCGGCCAGGATCGACTCCCGGGTGACGTGGCTCAGCCCGAACGACCGGACGCCGGGCGTATCGATCACCCACCCGGCGTGCTCGGGCAGTTCCAGGGCGATCGCCGCGGTGGAGGTGTGCCGGCCGCGTCCGGTGACCTCGTTGACCTCGCCGATGGCTCGATCCACACCCGGGATCAGCGCGTTCACCAGGGTGGACTTGCCCACCCCCGAGTGTCCGATGAAGACGCTCGTGCGCCCGGCCAGTAGTTCGCGCAGGTCGGTCAGGTCGGAGCCGGGGCGGACGGTGACGATCGGGACGTCCAGCGGCGTGTAGGCGGCGACCAACTCGTCGGCCGGGGCCAGGTCCTCCTTGGTCAGGCAGAGCACCGGGTCGAGGCCGGCGTCGTAGGCGGCCACCAGGATGCGGTCGATCATGCCGGTCCGCGGCGGCGGGTCGGCCAGCGCCGTGACGATCACCAACTGGTCGGCGTTGGCGACGATCGGACGCTCGAACGGGTCGGTGTCGTCGGCCGTCCGGCGCAGCACGGTGCGGCGGGGAAGCACCTCGACGATCCGGGCCAGGGTGCCCTCGGCGCCGCTCAGATCGCCCACCACGCCGACCCGGTCGCCGACGATCACCCCCTTGCGGCCCAGCGCCCGGGCCTTGGTGGCGGTCAG
>CALMIQ010000462.1 GCA_937863965.1 uncultured Micropruina sp. | reverse complement strand
GGCTCCAGATCCCGGCATTCGCCGGGATGACGGTCCCGGAGCCGGGATCTCAGCCAGCGACGGCTGCGCGCTTCAGATCCCGGCATGCGCCGGGATGACGGTCGGCGGTTCAGGCGAGGAAGCGCTCCACCTCGTCCAGGAACTGGGCGAAGGCGATGTCGCGCTGCAACAGCACGTGGTTGCGGCTGTTCAGCGCGACGAACCGAGCGTTCGGGATCAGGCCGGCGAGGAAGCGCCCCTCCTCGAACGGCACGCCGCGGTCGCCGGTGGCATGCAGCACGAGCGTGGGAACGGTGACTGTGCGGGCGAGCTCGGTCACGTCCAGGTTGTGGAAGGCACCCTCCAGCAGCGGGGCGTTCTCGGGGCTGGTGGTGGCCCGCAGCTGGTCGTTGAACCAGGCGATCTCTGCAGGCCCGGCGTCCGGGACGAACGCGCGGCCGAAGTTCTCCCGGAACTCCTCGCTCTCCATCTGCCAGCCGATGCGCGCCATGCCGACCTTGACGTCCGACTCGGCCAGCTGCACCGGGTCGTCGCGCCGGCGCATGCCTCGCGCGTAGGTGCCGTAGAGCACCAGCCGGCGCACCCGTTCTGGGTAGCGGGACGCGAATCCCAGCGCCACCGGCCCACCCTGCGACAGCCCGAGCAGTGCGACCGGCTCGTCGCCGATCGAGTCGACGACGCGGCGCAGATCATCGATCCACAGATCGAGGTCGGTCAGGTCGGAGCCGGCGAGATCCCGGTCGGAGAGCCCGCACCCGCGCGGGTCATAGCGCACATAGCGGTAGCGGGCGGCGAGCTCTCGCACCCAGTGGCCCCAGATCGGGCTGGCCTCGGTGTCCTTGTCCACCTGGGTCAGCCAGGTGGCGGTCTTCACCAGGGTCGGGCCACGGGTGCCGGTCTCCGCGACCGCCAGCCGGGCGCCGTTCGCCACCTCGACGAACCGGATCAGGGACTCCGTTCGCGGGCCGCTGCCGGGCGTGGGGCTGCTCCCGGGGGCGGCCGTCCGGCCGAGCGCGCGCCGATCAGCGGCACCGAGCTTGCGCAGCAGCGCGGACACATGGGTCTCGACGGTGCGCACCGACACCACCAGTTCCTCGGCGATCTCGGCGTTCGTCCAACGCCGTCGCACGAGTTCGAGCACCACCCGCTCCCGGGGTGTGAGCGCCTCCCCCATGCGCTGAGTCTGCCACCACCGGCACACGTCGACCCGGCCGACCCGGGCGCGAGGAGATGCGTGCGTTCTGAAACCACCGGGCCACCGGCGGGGCTCCGGCCGGACAGAGATGGGCGTTATGCGGGTTCCCGGGGTTCGCCATGACGCTCGTCTCTGCGCGGCTGAGCCACGGGTCCGCCGACGGCCCCGCCATGACGCGCGCATCGCCGCGGGAGCGGTTCGGCTACTCGACCTCGTCGATCAACTCGCGCATCGCGCGCACCTCGGCGAGCAGCCGCTCACCCAGCTCGCCGCCGGATGCCTCGACCCGGGTCATTGCGGACATCACCGCGGTGACCACGATGCCGAAGGCGACCCGCGCGGTGTGCATGTCGTCGGTCCGCTGTTGGATGAGCGTCAGGAACGGCTTCAGCCGATGCATCGTCTGTTGCCAGAAGTCCATCGCCAGCTCGGGTCGCTTCCGCAGCAGCTCCTTGATCCGCGCGAAGTCGCCGGGCAGGGTCACGTTGCGAGCCACCAGCTCGCACGCGTCGGCGATCACGGCGGACCGCCCGGCGAGGAAGCGTTCGGCCTCCTCGTCGGGCAGTTGGCTCACCGGCAGATCGAAGGCCGCCGCCAGCTTGGTCGGGTAGTAGTTGAAGAAGGTGCGCGGCGAGACGCCGACCTCGTCGCAGATCTCCTCGACGGTGACCTCGTCCGTGCCCCGCTCGTTGACCAGCCGCAGGGCGACGGCGTGCAGCGCCTCGCGCGTGGCCCGCTTCTTCCGCTCGCGAAGTCCCGGCCAGGCCCGCTCGGCCGTCGCCTCACTCATCACTGACCCCTTCGCTCCGCCGCGTCGTCGGGTCCATTGTCGCCCGAGTCGATGTCCTCCCGCAGCGGCTCCGGCTGCTCCGGCGAGTCCTCGGATGCGCCCGCACCGGCGGCTGCCGCGGCGGCCGTCCGCTCCTCCAGCGCCGAGCGCGTCCGCAGCGGCGGCACCCGGAAGAACCAGGTGATGACGAAGGCGAGCAGCATCACCCCCAGTCCGACCCAGTAGATGATGACCACCGAGGTGTTGAAGCCGTTCAGGAACGGCTTGGTCAGCCGCGGGTCGGCGCCGTTGAGGAATGAGGTGTCGCTGGCGCTGGTGTCGGTCTTCACGTCGCCGGTGTCGCCGTTGTTGATCGAGTCGACGAGTTCGGGGACGATCTGGTCGATGATCGCCCGGCGCTGCACCGGGTCGCTGTAGTCGACCGCCAGCCGGCCGTCGATCACGCTGAGGTTCTTCTCCTTCGCGACCTTCGTCAACGCCTTTCTCTCGGCATCCGGCAGCAACTCGGCGACCTTGTCGTCGATCAGCTTCTCGACCTTGGACAGCTGCCGCGCGCCGGCGCTCAGCTTCGCGGTGCCGGACGCCGCGGCCTTCGTCCCGGTGGTCAGCTGACCACCCTTGTCGGCCGCGGTGCTGACGCCGTCGGCGAGCCTTCCGGTGCCGGCGGCGAGCTGGTGCAGTCCCGACGCCAGCTTCTTCGAACCGGACGCCGCCGACGCCAGTCCATCGGCCAGGCCAGGCTTGCCGCCGCCGCCGTTGAGGTAGCCGCTGGTCGTGTTGACGCTGGCGGCGAGCGCGGACAGCGCCTTGTCGACGGCGGCCTGATCGGCCGACAGCCGACCACAGGCTCCGCTGTCGCCGTCGTCGCAGGCCTTCTGGTCGGTGCTCTGCTCGTCGATGGCCGCCTTCAGCGTCGCGTAGTCGGACGCCGCCCGCTTGGCCTCGCCGGCCGCCGCCTTCTCGGCCCGGCTGAGCTTGGCCAGCCCGCCGGACAGCCCGTCCGCGCCCGCGGCGATCTTGTCGGTGCCGGACGCCAACTGGTGCGCCGCCGTCCCGATCTGGCCGACGCCGCCGACGAACGCGCCGGTGCCGGTGCTCAGCCTGTCCAGGCCGAGGGCGACCTGGGAGACCCCGTCGGCCAGCTTGCCGGCACCCTTGGCCGCATTGGCGTGGACGGCGTCCGCGACCTTCTCGCGGACGGCGTCCTTCACCTCGTTCTTGACCTCCGTGGTGGCGTCGGACAGCTTGTCGTCGATCTGGGACTTGATCTCGTCGACGATCGGGTTCCACATCTTGTCCATGATCGCCGCGTTGTTCGGCGCGGACGCCACCGCCGGGTCGAGGGCGGCGTCCAGGGCGTCGGTGACGGTCTGCTCGTCGGACAGCGAGCCGACGATGTTGGCCGGCAGCAGGCTGAACAGCAGCGACAGCATGATCGCGGTGCCGAGGGTGCCGCCGATCTGCCGGAAGAAGGTGGCCGAGCTGGTGGCCACGCCGATGTCCCGGGCGTCGGCGGACGCCTGCACCGCCAGGGTCAGGGTCTGCATCAGCTGGCCGAGCCCGAGGCCGACCACGAACATGGCGATCATCAGGTACCACAGCGGCTTGTCCGGCGTGATGAAGGCGAGGATCAGGAAGCCGACCGCGGTGGTGCCGGTGCCGGTGACCGGGAAGATGCCGTACTTGCCGGTGCGCGCGATGATCTGGCCCGAGCCGATCGAGGCGAGCATCAGGCCGGCCATCATCGGCAGCGTGGCGAGGCCGGATTCGGTGGGGCTCAGCCCGGTCACGATCTGCAGGTAGAGCGGAATGGTCAGCATCGCGCCGAACATGCCGAACCCGACCAGGATGCTGAGCACCGTGGTGATCGAGAACGTCGACTTCTTGAACAGCCGCAGCGGAAGGATCGCGTCGCTGCCCATCGCACGCTCGACTCCGATGAAGGCCAGCAGGCCGACGGCGCCGACGACGAAGCAGGTGATCGAGGCGGCCGACGTCCAGCCCCATTCGCGGCCCTGCTCGGCGACCAGCAGCAGCGGCGCCAGCGTGCCGACCACCAGGGTGGCGCCCCACCAGTCGATCCGCGGCTGCCCGTGCCGCTCGTGCGGCACGTGCAGGAAGCTGATCACCATCAGCAGCGCGACGACACCGACGGGCACGTTGACCAGGAACACCCAGCGCCAGCCGGTGATCCACAGGATCTGGTCGGCGCCGGCGAACAGGCCGCCGATCAGCGGCCCGATCACGGACGCCACACCGAACGTGGCCAGGAAGAAGCCCTGGTACTTGGCGCGCTCACGGGGCGCCAGGATGTCGCCGATGATCGCCAGCGGCAGCGACATCAGGCCGCCGGCGCCGAGGCCCTGGAAGGCCCGGAACGCCGCCAGGCCGATCATCGACGTCGCGAAGCTGGACAGCAGCGAGCCCAGCACGAAGATGCCGATGCTGGCGATGAACAGGGGCCGGCGTCCGAACTGGTCGGACAGTTTGCCGTACAGCGGCGTGGTGACGGTGGCGGCGATCAGGTAGGCCGTGGTCACCCAGGCCTGCTGGTCGAGGCCGTGCAGATCGTCGCCGATGGTCCGGATCGCGGTGCCGACGATGGTCTGGTCGAGCGCGCTGAGGAACATGCCGGCCATCAACCCGTAGATCACCAGCATGATCTGGCGATGGCTCATCAACGGTTCGGACGCCTCGCCGGCCGAGGCCGGGCGTTCGATGGTGGCTGCTGCCACGGGAACCTCCTACGCATGCGAAACGCCGCCGTCTTTGCGGCAGCGCAAACTTACGGTAGCGCATTTTTGCAGCTATGCAAGAGTTGGATCGTCGCGATCTGGGTGCCTCGAACGAGAAGAACCGTCCCCGGGATGCGAACCTCGAACGGAGAGAACCGTCCCCGACCTGCGAACCCGGCTGAGGCGTTCTGGGGCAGCCGGGCCCGGCTCGTTGGGGATTGCCGGACGTGCGGGTAAGACTGGTTGCATGGAGCCCACCCCCACCGGACGCCACTGATGGAGCTACCGTCGGAATCCCCCGCCCAGGTTCGCGACCAGTTCGACCTCGCCGATCTGGTCGCCTACCTGCGGCGCGACACGCGCGAACGCCCCGTCGTCGTGCTGACCATCGCGCCCGGCGAGCCCTCGCCGTACGTGTCCACCGCGCGGTTGGCCCGCGAGGCGGACGGCCGTGCCGACATCGTCACCATCCCGACCGACCAGCTCACCCGGGACTTCAGCGGCCGGCTGAACGACCCGCAGGCGGGCGTCTTCCGGGGCGCCTGCCGGGTCTACCCGCCCGGAACCGCGTGGGAGGACGCCCCGCTCACCCTCCCCGTGCGGATGGCTCGGGACGCCTCCGAGATCGGCGCGCTGCCGCGGCTCGTCATCGAGGATCTGCGTCGCGAGCTCGCCCGTCCGGCCAGGCCGCCCGCCGACGGACGCGGTCGCGCCGACAACCGAGCGAACCAACGCCCGCGGACGCCCACCGCACCGG
>CALMIQ010000461.1 GCA_937863965.1 uncultured Micropruina sp. | reverse complement strand
ACTGCCGGCCCGGCCTGTGGATGCAGGACGCCGCGCAGCTGCGGGCCTGGCTCGCTGCGCACTCCGACACCATGCCGATGATCGTCGCCGGGGACTTCAACGCGGTGAACGACCATCGCACCATGCGGGCCCTGTACGACGACGGCTTCCGCAGTGCCGCCGATCTGGTCGGCGCGGGCTTCGTCCGGACCTGGCCCGCGAACAGCCGGATACCGCCGATGATCGGCATCGACCACGTGCTGGTGGATGGACGGCTGACCGCGACCGCGTTCGACACGTTCGGGGTGCCCGGGACCGACCACCTCGGCGTCCGGGCGGTGATCGCCGGCACCGGGTAGCGGGACAGGCACGCCAGCCGGTAGCTCAACCGGTCACTCAAACGGGCGGGTTTCACCATGGCAGCCGGTGGCGAACCCGTCAGCTGTTCGTCGTCCAGGTCGCATGGCCGGCAGGTTCGCGTCCGGTCGCTGGTCGCGGTGCACCCTTGGGACGCAGGCTGCTGCATGAGCGCCGCCCTTTGATAGAGTTTGGGGAAAGTGCAAGAAGATCGAGATCCCCAAAGGAACCTATGTCAGTCCCAAACCGCGCCCTTGAAGCGATCGCTGGGGGAGCCACTGCCAACGAAGTCGAGGATCAAGGGCTCGAGTTCAAGGCTCAAGGACGCTCCCGATCCGATACTGCCGACGACCTCGCGGAAGCAGCTGCATGCTTCGCCAACGCCTCGGGTGGGACCGTTCTCGTCGGCGTGGCCGACAAGGTGCGAGGGCCCACGGCCGTCGTGGGCACTGACCTCGAACCGGGCTTCGTTCGGAGACGCATCTTCGAGAAGACGCACCCGAATCTTGATGTCGTCGTCAGGGAGTTGACCTACGTGGGCAAGCGGTTGCTCTCTATCGAGGTGCAGGAAGGGCTCGACGTCTACGTCGCCAACGGCAAGGCGCCGAGGCGGCGCTTCGAGGCGTCCTGCTTACCGCTCAGTGGTACTGACCTGTTGCGGCTCAGCGACGAGCGGCGAGGAACTGACTGGAGCGTGGCGCCGAGCGGGCGGTCAGCAAAGGACATTGATCCGACGGCATTGCTCCATCTCAGGACCTTGCTCGGCAGATCGCGAAATGCTCCCGCGGAGAGCGCGACAGCCTCCACCACCGACTTGTTGGCGATGCTGAGCCTCTCCGACGTGAATGGCTTCCTGACACGCGCTGGTGAACTCCTGCTGTGTTCCCCCTTGGTGCTCGACGCTCACGACCTACTCGTGTACCAATACCGGGAGACTCCAGGAGGAGACGTTCGTTCGGGGCGTCGCTGGCAGGCACCGCTCCTGAGTGCGGCTATCGAAGCATTGGCGATGATCGAAGCCCGCATCGGCACGATTCCGCTCAACCTATCCAGCGGTCAGCAGCTTCAGATCGAGGACTATCCGATTCTCGCCATCCGTGAGGCGCTCGCCAATGCTCTCACGCACGGCGATCTTCGCGAACGTCGACCGGTGATGGTCGAACACTCTCCGCAAAGCCTTGTCATCGTTTCGCCCGGTCCACTCGTCGCAGGCATCACACCCGAGAATATCCTCACGCATCCACCGAGACCGCGGTTCGCGTCGCTGGCCGCAGCCATGCGAGCAGTAGGCCTTGCAGAACAATATGGCCTTGGCGTCGACCGCATGTTCAAGGAGATGATTCGCAGCGGACGTGCTGTGCCTACCGTCACCGTGTCGGAGGGCGACAGTCAAGAAACAACTGTCGGGTTCGCCGGCGGTCCGCCGAACTCGCGGATCGTCAAGTTCGTCGCGTCGCTTCCTCGTCTCGAGCAGGACGACACTGATGCCTTGCTCATCGTCTCGACTCTCGTGAGCCGCCGAGTCGTCAATGCCGACCAGTTGGCCCCGATCATTCAGCGCGACCCTGAGATGGCGCAAGCGACCCTCCTTCGGCTCTCGCAGGGTGCAGCACAGATCGTCGAACCGACACGTCGCAGCTCTGCGCGTCGCTACCCCGACTATCGCCTCACCGCATCCGCTGTTTCGGCGCTTGGTTCGGCCCTCGCCTACCAGTCAAGGTCAAAGGGTGATATCGAGCGCAAGGTCGTCGCCCACGTCCGTGACTATGGCTCGATCAACAACGACGCGGTGAAGAGGATGTTCGATGTCGATGTCTACGCCGCCCGTGACATCCTGAAGGATCTCGTTCAGCGAGAAGTACTGGCCAGGACTTCCGAGCAAAGTCGGGGAACCGCGGTCAAGTATGGGGAGGGCCGCAAGTTCCCGGCGAGAGGCCGGAAGAACAGGTCGACCCCGGTGACGCGGGGAAAGGAGGATTCGCTATTCGACGCTGATCTGGATCACGAGTGACTGGGGCTTTCCATGCCGAGGCGTCCCGACGAGGCTTGCTGGTTGCGCACCCGCCCATCCGCACGCACGCCCGCGCTGCAACGCGCCCAAACCGAGTTGCGGATGTCCGCTCAGCCGCTGATCGCCGCCTTGGTCTCGCGAGCCATCGCCAGTTCCTCGTTGGTGGGCACCACCAGGACGGTCACCACCGATCCGGGGGCGGAGATGACCCGCGGCTCCTTGGAACGGACGGCGTTCGCCTCGTCGTCCAGCGTGAAGCCCAGCCCGGAGAGCCGGTCGACGATCGCCTTGCGCAGCGCCGGGTTGTTCTCGCCGACGCCGGCGGTGAAGGTGAGCGCGTCGAGGCGTCCGAGCACCGCCAGGTAGGCGCCGATGTAGTGCAGCAGCCGGTGCACGTAGACGTCGAAGGCCAGCTGGGCGTCCGCGTTGCCCTCGGCGATCAGGTCGTTGATGTCGCGCCAGTCGGTGACCCCGCAGAGGCCGAGCACGCCCGACTTCTTGTTCAGCAGGGTGTCGATGTCGTCGATGCTCATCCCGACCGTGCGGGCCAGGAAGGCGTGCAGGCCCGGGTCGACGTCGCCGCTGCGGGTGCCCATCACCAGGCCCTCGAGCGGGGTCAGGCCCATCGAGGTGTCGACCGCGACGCCGCCGCGGATCGCCGAGATGGACGCCCCGTTGCCGAGGTGGCAGACGATCTGGTTCAGCTCCGAGTACGGCCGGCCCAGCACCTCGGCGACCTTCTTCGACACGTAGCTGTGCGAGGTGCCGTGGAAGCCGTAGCGGCGGATGTCGTGCTCCTGCGCGACCGCCTTGTCGAGGGCGTAGGTGTAGGCCTCGGCGGGCAGCGTGGAGAAGAACGCGGTGTCGAAGATGGCCACGTGCGGCACGTCCGGCAGGGCGTTGCGGGCCGCCTCGATGCCGGCGATGGCGGGCGGGTTGTGCAGCGGCGCCAGTGGAGAGAGCTCACGCAGGTGGTCGAGCATCTCGTCGGTGACCAGCGTGGTCTCCGAGAAGGCGGAGCCGCCGTGCACCGTCCGGTGGCCGACCGCGACCACGTCGGCCAGGTTCGGGCCGTGCTCCTCGAACAGCTGCACCATCACCCGCAGCGCCCGGCCATGGTTGGGGAAGCCGCGCTCCTGGTGGTGGGTCTGGCCGTCGACGGTGTGGTCGATCGTGCCGTACTCGTCGCCGATGCGCTGGACGATGCCGGAGGCCAGCACCGCCTCGTCGTCGGCGTCGATGACCTGGTACTTGATCGAGGACGATCCGGCGTTCAGCAACAGAATGGGCGTGCTCATCGAGGGGCTCCTTGCGTTCGGCAGTCGTTGCGGTCGGTTGCGGGTCGTCAGTCGGTGTCGGCCTGGGCCTGGATGGCGGTGATCACCACGGTGTTCACGATGTCCTCGACCAGCGCGCCGCGGGACAGGTCGTTGACCGCCTTCTTCAGGCCCTGCAGGATCGGGCCGATCGCGACGGCGCCCGACGACCGCTGCACGGCCTTGTAGGTGTTGTTGCCGGTGTTCAGGTCGGGGAAGATGAACACCGTCGCCTTGCCGGCCACCGGCGAGTCGGGCAGCTTCGTCTTGGCGACATCGGGGTCGACGGCGGCGTCGAACTGGATCGGCCCCTCCAGGGCCAGATCGGGACGCCGTTCGCGGACGATCTCGGTGGCCTGCCGCACCTTGTCGACGTCGGCGCCGAAGCCGGAGGTGCCGGTCGAGTACGACAACATCGCCACCCGCGGCTCGATCCCGAAGGCGATCGCGGTCTCCGCCGACGAGATGGCGATGTCGGCGAGCTGCTCGGCGGTCGGGTCGGGGTTGACCGCGCAGTCGGCGTAGACGTGCACCCGGTCGGGCATGCACATCAGGAACGAACCCGACACCACCTTCACGCCCGGCTTGGTCTTGATGAACTCCAGCGACGGCCGGATCGTGTTGGCGGTGGTGTTGATCGCGCCCGACACCATGCCGTCGGCCATGCCCAGGTGCACCATCATGGTGCCGAAGTAGGACAGGTCCTTCATCTTCTCGCGGGCCTGCTCGACGGTGACCCCCTTGTGGGCGCGCACCCGGGCGTACTCCTGCGCGAACCTGTCGACCAGGTCGGGGTCGGTCGGGTTGACGATCTCGACGCCGTCCAGCACCCAGCCCATCGCCGAGGCCCGGGTCTTGATCTCCACCGGGTCGCCCAACAGGATCAGGTCGGCGACGCCGCGCTGCAGCAGGATGGCGGCCGATTCGAGGATGCGGTCGTCGCTCGACTCGGGCATCACGATCCGGCGCCGGTCGCGGCGGGCCAGCTCGTTGAGCTGGTAGCCGAACATCAGCGGCGTGACCACGCTGGCCGGCGGCACCTCGAGCGCCTTGATCAGTTCGGACGAGTCGATCCGCTCGGCGAAGATCCGGCGGGCGGTCTCCACCTTGCGCGGCGAGGAGGTGAAGTGGCCGTGGGTGTTGAACACGTCATGAGCCGTGGTGTAGGTGCCCTGGTCGGTCATCCCGATCGGCAGGTCGAGGTGCATGCCGTCGAACAGCTTCACCACGTTCTCGGGGATCGGGTAGCCGCCGGTCAGGATGACGCCGGTGAGCTGCGGGAACGACCCCGAGTGGTGGGCCAGGATCAGGCCGGGCAGCAGGTCGGAGCGGTCGCCGGGCATGATCACGGTGGCCTCGGTGACCAGCCGGGAGAGCACGTTGGGCAGGGTCATCGCGGCGACCAGCGCGTCCTGCGATTCGCGGTCGAGCAGGTCGGGGTTGCCCAGCACCTGGGTGGCGCCGACCGACTCGAACTGGGCCCGCAGGGTCGGCGCGATCAGCAGCGGGTCGGCCGGCAGGGCGCCGACCGCCAGGTGGGTGAGCTCGCGGAGCGCCTCCTCGGTCTGGTCGAGGATGGCCGGCTCGACGCGGTTGGCGATCACCCCGATGGTCTGCACGTGGTGGGCGGTGAACTCACCCAGCGCCGACTCGGCCGCGCTGCGGATGTCGTTCACACCGCGCTCGAAGCCGCTGACCACCAGCACCAGCGAGGAGTTCAGGTTGGCCGCGATCTGGGCGTTGAAGGCCAGCTCGGTCGGGCTGGTGACGTCGGCGTAGTCGGAGCCGAGGACGACGATGGCGTCGAAGCGCGGGCTGATCCGGCCGAATTTGTCGACGATCGTCTGCAGGGCGCTCTCCGGGTCGGCGCGCATCTCGTCGTAGGTGATGCCGATCGCCTCGTCGTAGCCGAGGTTGACACCCGGCTGGCTGAGCAGCATCTCCAGGATGTCGTCGTGGCGTCCGGACGCGACGAGTGGGCGGAAGACTCCCACCGACTCGACCCCCCGCAGCAGGGTGTCGAGCAGTCCCAGGGCGATGACTGACTTGCCGGTTTGGCCCTCCGGGGCCGCGACGTAGATGCTTCGGGTCACGCTGCGTAGGGTATTCCCCCCGATGCGACGCTGTCTCGCGGGGCGTCCGGAGACCGGATCATCGGTGGTCTGCCAGGGCCTCGGACGGGCTCAGCAGCGCTCGGCGAGCCAGGCCAGGTCGCGGCGGTGCTCGTCGACGTCGCCGGGCGTCTCGATCACCACCGGTGCGCCGGCGCTGCGCAGCACGTCGGCGATGTCCTCGGGGTCGATCTGCCCGGTGCCCCAGTTGGCGTGCCGGTCGGCGCCGGAGTCGAAGGCGTCGCGGGAGTCGTTGGCGTGGATCAGGTCGACCCGGCCGGTGATCGCGCGGACGCGGTCGACCAGGCCGCCCAACTCGTTGCCGCCGGCATGGGCGTGGCAGGTGTCGAGACAGAAGCCGACCCGGTCGGCGTTGGCGGAGGCGCCGATGGCCTCCCACAGCCGGTCGATGCGTTCCAGGTGGCGGGCCATCGCGTTGGTGCCGCCCGCGGTGTTCTCGATCAGCAGCGGGACGGCGATGTCGAGCCCGTCGACGGCCTTGAACCAATTGCTGAAGCCGACCGCCGGGTCGTCCTTGGCGTTCAGGTGACCGCCGTGCACGATCAGCCCCGCCGCCCCGATCTCGGCCGCGGCGGTGAGCTGCTTCTGCAGCTGCTGCCGGGACGGGATGCGGATGCGGTTGTTGGTGCTGGCCACGTTGAGCACGTAGGGGGCGTGCACATAAAGGGCGATGCCGGCGGCCTCGGCCGCCGCCTTCAGCGCCGCGGCGCCGCCGGCGTAGGCGACCTGCGGACCCTTCCAGCCCTGCGGATCGCCCAGGAAGAACTGGCTGAGCCGTGCCCCGCGTGCCTTCGCCTCGGCGATCGGGTCGGTGGAGTCGACGTGTGCACCCATCGCGATCATGGCGCCGAGCCTAACCGGGCGCACCGACGGTTTCGGACGCCGATGCCCCCCGCGAGGCGGCCCGGCACCCCCAGAACTGGTGGTATGCCGGGGCGATTCAGAGCGTTGGACCGATTCCTGTCGGTGGGTTGGGCCAGACTGAGCCCAGGCACCATGCCGCGTGAGTGCATGGGCCGACCGATGCCCGAGGGAGTCCCCGATGACCCTGACCTCGACCGATCCGGTGGCGGCGGCCCACGCGTTGAGTCCCGAGGAGACGCTGGCCGCGCTCGAGGTCAGCGACGCCGGTCTCAGCACCACCGAGGCGACCGCCCGGCGGCAGCGGTACGGTGCCAACCGGTTGCCCGAGCCACCCAAGGAGGGCGCGGTGCGCCGCTTCCTGCGGCACTTCGACGACGTGCTGATCTACATCCTGCTCGCGGCCGCCACGCTGAAGGCGGCGCTGGGGGAGTGGATCGACTTCTGGGTGATCCTCACCGTGGCCGTGATCAACGCCGTGATCGGCTTCGTCCAGGAGGGCCGGGCCGAGCAGGCGCTGGCCGGCATCAAGAACATGCTGTCGGCCGAGGCGCAGGTGCGCCGCGACGGCGAATGGGTCCAGGTGCCCACCGAACAGCTGGTGCCCGGCGATGTGGTCCGGGTCTCGGCCGGCTCGAAGGTGCCGGCCGACATCCGGCTGCTGGAGGCCAGCAACCTGCGGGTCGAGGAGGCGGCGCTGACCGGCGAGGCGGTGCCGTCCAGCAAGCAGGTCGGCGCCGTGGCGGCCGGCGCCGGCATCGGCGACCGGTCGTCGATGCTGTTCTCGTCGTCGCTGGTCTCGGCCGGGCAGGGCGTCGGCGTGGTGACCGCCACCGGCGCGCAGGCCGAGATCGGCCGGATCACCACCATGCTCGCCGAGATCGAGGCCTTCGACACCCCGCTGACCAGGCAGATCGGCGCCTTCGGCAAGAAGCTGTCGCTGATCATCGCGGTGATGGCGGTGGTCATGGTGGCGATCGGCAAGCTGCTGCACGGCATGCCGGCCGGCGAACTGATCTCGGCCACCATCGGCTTCGCCGTCGCCGCGATCCCCGAGGGGCTGCCGGCGCTGGTCACCATCACGCTGGCGCTCGGCGTCCAGCAGATGGCCCGCCGCAACGCCATCATCCGCAAGCTCCCGGCTGTCGAGACCCTCGGTTCGGTGACCCGGATCTGTTCGGACAAGACCGGCACCCTGACCACCAACGAGATGACGGTCCGCACCGTGGTGACCCGGGCGTCCGACTACGAGGTGACCGGGCTCGGCTACGACCCGGCGGGCGACGTCCGGCTGGACGGGCAACCGGTGGCGCTGGGAACCCGCGGCGACCTGAAGGCGGTGGTCGCGGTGATGGCCGTCGCCAACGATGCCGTCGTCGCCCCCACCGACGGACGCTGGGGCCTGGTCGGCGAACCGACCGAGGGCGCGCTGGCCACCCTCGGGTTGAAGGTGGGTTTCGATCCGGCCGGCTATCCCCGGACGGCGGTGCTGCCGTTCGACTCCGAGCACAAGTACATGGCCACCGCCAACACCACCCCCGAGGGGCATGCGGTGCTGATGGTCAAGGGCGCGCCCGACCGGCTGCTCGACCGGGCCACCAGCCAGTTGTCGGCCACCGGCGGCACCGAACCGCTGGACCGGGCCTGGTGGGACGCCCGGGTCGACGAGCTCTCCGCCCAGGGGCTGCGGGTGCTGGCCGCCGCCAGCCGTCCGGCGGCCGCGCCGGGCAGCGTCGACCACGACGACCTGGCCGGCCTGGTGCTGCTGGGGTTGACCGGCATCGTCGACCCACCGCGTCCCGAGGCGATCACCGCGATCGCCACCTGCCACACCGCCGGCATCAAGGTGACGATGATCACCGGCGACCACGCCGGCACCGCCACCGCGATCAGCCGCGAGATGGGCATCTTCGACGAGGCCACCGAGCAGGCCGTCACCGGCGCCGAGCTGGAGGCCGCCACGGACGCCGAACTGCGCACCATCGTCGATCGCACCGAGACCTTCGCCCGGACCAGCCCGGAACACAAACTGCGGCTGGTGAAGGCGCTGCAGGCCAACGGCGAGATCGTCGCGATGACCGGCGACGGCGTGAACGACGCGCCCGCGTTGAAGCGTGCGGACGTCGGCGTCGCGATGGGCATCAAGGGCACCGAGGCGACCAAGGAGGCCGCCGACATCGTGCTGGCCGACGACAACTTCGCCACCATCGAGTACGCCATCGAAGAGGGCCGGCGGATCCACGACAACCTGCACAAGTCGGTGCTCTTCCTGCTGCCCACCAACGGCGCCCAGTCGCTGGTGGTGCTGGTGGCGGTGCTGTTCGGCCTGGTGATGCCGCTCGATCCGGTGCAGATCCTGTGGGTGAACATGGTCACCGCCGTCACGCTGTCGCTGGCGCTGGCCTACGAGCCGGCCGAGCCCGACATCATGCGGCGTCCGCCCCGGCCGCCGGACGCGCCGCTGGTCAGCCTGGTCTACCTGCCCCGGCTGGCGATCGCGTCGGTGGCGATCGCGGCCGCCACCCTGGCCACCTTCCTCATCGCCGGCGCGCTCGGCGCCGACCGCGAGGTGGCCCAGACCTGGGCGGTCAACACCCTGGCGCTGGGCCAGGCCGCGTACCTGTTCAACTCGCGTTTCCTGCGCGAATCGAGCATCCGCCGCGAGGCGATCGGCGGCAACCCGGTCGCCCTGACGGTGGTCGGCGTGCTGATCGTGCTGCAGGTGCTGTTCAGCTACCTGCCGATGCTGAACACCTGGTTCGGTTCGGCGCCGATCGGCGTGCTCGGCTGGCTGGTGCCGTTGGGCTTCGCGGTCGCGATCTTTCTGCTGATGGAGGGTGCCAAGACGATGCTGCGGAAGCGGGAGACCGCCTGAGGGCGGGAAACGGACCGCGGGCCGCGGGCGTCCGCCGGCAGGCTCAGCCGATCGTCACCGCCGCGGACGTTGCGGCCAGCTTGGTGTAGCGCGGCAGGGTGCCGGTCACCACGACGTGCACCTTCTTGCCCCGGTGCGCGGAGGCCGGGGTGAAGGTGCGGGCCGTTGCCCCCTTGACCGCCTTGCCGGCGGCGTACCACTGGTAGCGGAACACCGGCTGCAGAGTCAGCGCCGCGCTGTTCTTGGAGGTCCAGGTGCCCTCGTCGGCGGTGAGGGTCGAGTCGACCGCCGGCTCGCCGGTGACCTCGACGGTGCCCGGTTTGAACTGCCCGTTGGCCACCTTCGACGAGGACGCCGACTTCTTCGACAGGTTCGGGTAGCCGTCCAGTGAGCCGGTCACCTGCACTCGCAGCTTCGTGCCGTGGTCGGCCGCGGTGACGGTGTAGCCGCGCTCGGTTGCGCCGGCGATCGCCTTGCCGTTGCGATACCACTGGTAGCCGAAGGTCGCCCCGGCCGGCTTCCAGGTGCCCGGGTTGGCGGTGATCAACTGGCCGACGCGCGGGGTGGCGTCCGACAGCTTCGGGGTGGGGGCGCTCAGGCCCGTCTGGACGGCGGCGCTGCGTTCGGAGTCGCGGTTCAGCGCCGCGTAGCCGGGCAGGGTGCCGCGCACCCGGACGCTGATCCGTTTGCCGAGATCGGCCTTGCCGAGCGTGTAGGTCACCTTCGTCTTGCCCTTGATCTTCTTGCCGTTGCGGTACCACTGGTAGCCGAACGTCGCCTGCGGGCTCCACTCGCCCGGGACGGCGGTCAACCGGCCGCCGACGCGCAGGATGCCGTCGACGGTCGGCTTCGGGGCCGCCGAGAACTGCTGCGGCTTCACGGTGACGGCACTGGAGTACCCGGTGATGGTGGTGTAGCCGGCCAGCGCGGCGCGGACCCGCAGCCGGACCTTCTTGCCGACGTCGGCGGCGGCCAGGGTGTAGTCGGACGCCGTTGCCTTGGCGATGTCCTTCTCGTTGCGCTGCCACTGGTAGCTGACGGTCGTTCCCTCCGGGAAGGCGGCCTCGGGTGCGCCGCTCAGCGTCGAGCCGAAGAGGTGCTCGCCGGTGACCTTCGGACGCGGCGCCGGCAGGATGCCGGGCACGGCGTCCGGGAGGCTGTCGGAGGTCTTGGTGGTGGTGGCGCCGCCCGCGGTCGCGCTCACCCGCAGCCTGATCGCGCGGCCGATGTCGGCGGCCGCGACCACGTATTCGGCGGCGGTGGCGCCGGCGATCGCCTTGCCGTCCCGCAACCACTGGTAGGCCAGCGTGGCGCCGGACGGCGTCCAGGTGCCGGGGACGGCGCGCAGCGTGAGCCCGACCCGGGGGCTGCCGGCGATGTTCGGCGTCTCCGACGGGTACGGGCTGAACGGCCCGACCGTAACCGCCGGCCAGCTGTTGGACTTCGACCGTCCGATCATCGGCTGGCACGGACCGAACGACGCGGTGCCGCAGCGTCCGTTCTTCGGCACCTGGAGCACCTTGCCGGTCCACCACGAGGTCTGGCCCATCGCGCCGTCCCAGGTCAGCGAGATGTGCACGTGGTCCTTGTGGTTCGCCGTCCACGAGCCCCGGTTGGCCATCTTCCGCCAGCCGAGTTCCTGGTAGTAGGTCGACCAGATCTTCTGGTTCCAGATCACGTACATGATGCCGAGCCGGTAGGCGACCTCCCCGCGGTTGCGGGTGATCCAGCTGATCGCCTGGTCGACCTTCTTGCGGTCCTTGGCCTTGCGGGAGTCCATGTGCCAGTCGAGGGCGCGGCCCTCTTTGTGTTCGGACGTGCCGCCGCTGGTGCAGAACCGCGAGATTCCCCACGACTTGCCGCCCCAGGTCTTCAGCAGGGCCTTCAGCAGCGCGGTGGTGCCCGGTTTGGCGCTCGCCGTGCAACTCTTCTGCGGCTTGTAACCGGGGTGGGCGTCGATTCCCGGGGTCTCCAGGGTGATCGGCGGTGGCGGATTGACGGCGCCGGCCGGGGTGGCGGTGGCCGGCCAGATCAGCAGGCCGGAGAGCATGGCGATCAGCACCGGAACGACGGCGGTCAGGAGTCGGATTCGCATGGTGGCCTTCGGGAGTGCGCGGTGGAGGTTTGCCAGCAGGGTAAGCGGCGTCGTGGTGTCGTCGTATCGGTCTCACCCCGATGGGGCACGATGGGACGCCGGAGCATCGTCGTGCCGTTCGTCGCGCGACGTCCGCTGGACGAGGGGGTGCGGGTGATCGGAGCCCGCTGGCTGGTGGCCGGCTGCGCGGTGGTCGCGGTCGGTGCCGGCGCCGTGATCGCGCCCCAGTTGCTGGCCGTCTCGCCCGCCGCCACACCGTCGGTGGTGGCCACACCGCCGACCGCGCGGGTCGCGTCGGCGTCCGTCTCATCCGTTGCGTCCGGCGGGCCGTCCGCCTCGCCTGCAGCGACCGGCCGGCCGTCGGTGTCCGCAACCTCGGCGCCCGCGCCGTCGACGCGGCCGTCCGGCGCGCCGAAGGACACGCGCAAGGGAGCGGCGCTCGGGCGTCCGTTCACGGTGGACGGCGTGGTCGTGGTGTCGGCGAAGCACCGGGTCTCCGCCGGCTACCGCCCGAAGGTGACCGGTTCGGCAGCCCTGGTTCCCGAGGCGCAGGCGGCGTTCGGACGCCTCGCCGGGGCCGTCAGGAAGAAGGGACTGCGCCTCCAGGTGGTCTCGGGCTACCGCTCCTACGCCTCGCAGCGTGCGCTCTACGCCGGCCTGCAGCGACGGTTCGGACGCGCCTACGCGACCAAATACGTGGCGATCCCCGGCACCAGCGAACACCAGACCGGTCTGGCGGTGGACCTGCGCAGCCCGTCCGGACGCGGGACGAGCTTCGACCGGACCAAGGAGTGGCGCTGGTTGCGCGCCCACGCCCACGAGTACGGCTTCGTGCTGCGCTACCCCAAGGGAAAGACCGGGCTGACCGGGATCGGCTACGAGCCCTGGCACTGGCGCTACGTCGGCGTCTCCCACGCCCGAGCCGTCCGGGCGCTCGGCGCGGACGTCACCCTCGAGGAGTACCTGCACGTGGCCTGAACCCGGGGACGGTTCCTTTCCGGTTCAGGGGACGGTTCCTTTTCGGTTCAGGCGGACGGTGACCGAGAGGGCGGTTCCCCGTTGACCGGGGACGGTTCTGCCGCCCACCCTCGCCGGCGTCCCGCGATTCGCGACCGGCGGGCCCGCCCGCTAAAGTTGACCCTTGGTGCCTTCCGGCACCGTTTGCACACGCCCTCCTGCCATGGGAAATGCTCATGGCCGCTCGAGACCAGAGGAGGTGGAGTTCGCGTATGCGCCAATACGAAGTCATGGTGATCATCGATCCCGACGTCGACGACCGTCAGGTGAACGGCCTGTTGGAGAAGCCGCTCGCCGGCCTGACCAAGGCCGGTGGCACCGTCGACAACCTGGACATCTGGGGCCGTCGCCGGCTCGCCTACGACATCCGCAAGAAGTCCGAAGGCATCTACGCCGTCATCAACATCACCGCTGAGCCTGCCGACGTGAAGGAGCTGGACCGCCAGTTCACCCTGAACGAGCAGATCATGCGCACCAAGGTCATCCGGCCCGACACCCGATAGAGATTTCTGTCGGCGACAGCTGACAGGCTCTGAGTGACTCAGCACATCGATCGAAAGACACACTCATGGCAGGCGAAACCATCATCACGCTCGTCGGCAACCTGACGGCGGACCCCGAGCTGCGCTTCACCCCCTCCGGGGCGGCCGTGGCCAACTTCACCGTTGCTTCGACTCCGCGCACGTTCGATCGTCAGACGAGCGAGTGGAAGGACGGCGACGCCATGTTCCTCAACTGCTCGGTGTGGCGGCAGGCGGCCGAGAACGTCGCCGAGTCGCTCACCAAGGGCATGCGGGTGGTCGTCCAGGGCCGGCTGAAGTCGCGCTCGTACGAGACCCGCGAGGGTGAGCGCCGGACCGTTTTCGAGGTCGAGGTCGACGAGGTCGGCCCGTCCCTGCGGTACGCCTCGGCCAAGGTCAGCCGCAACTCCGGCGGAGGTAACTACTCCGGCGGCGGTGGCGGTGGCAACTACGGCGGCGGCGGAGGCGGCGGTTACTCCGGTGGCGGAAACGCCGGCGGCGGCAACTCCGGTGGGGGTAACTCCGGCGGTTCCGACTCATGGTCGTCCGGCGGCGGCAACAACAACCGCTCCGCCGGCAACGATCCCTGGGCGCAGGCCCAGAGCGACGAGCCCCCGTTCTGATCGACTGAGCTGATCGACAGGGTCTGATCGGCGACTCGTCCCTCATCCATCCACGTCATTCCGGCCCCGGCCGGGCTCACTGAAAGGGAGCACCACAATGGCCCCACAGCAGCGCAAGCCTGTGAACAAGAAGAAGATCGCGCCGGCCAAGTCCGTGCGCATCGGGCACATCGACTACAAGGACACCGCGACCCTGCGGAAGTTCATCTCCGAGCGGGGCAAGATCCGCGCCCGCCGGGTGACCGGCCTGTCCGTCCAGGAGCAGCGCAAGGTCGCGATCGCCGTCAAGAACGCGCGTGAGCTGGCCCTGCTGCCGTACGCCTCGACCGCCCGCTGAGAAGGGAGAACGGACGCATGAAGCTCATTCTGACGGCCGCCGTCGACCACCTCGGCATCCCGGGTGAGATCGTCGAGGTCAAGGACGGCTACGGCCGCAATTACCTGCTGCCCCGCGGTTTCGCGATCAAGTGGACCAAGGGCGCCGAGAAGCAGATCGACGGCATCAAGCGGGCCCGCGACGCCCGCGAGATCCGCAACGTCGAGCACGCCAAGGAGATCCGGGCCCAGCTCGAGCAGCTCGCGGTGTCGCTGCCGGCCAACGCCGGCGAGAGCGGCAAGCTGTTCGGTGCGGTCACCCCGGCCGACATCGTGCTCGCGGTGAAGAAGGCCGGTGGCCCGGCCGTCGACAAGCGCGCGGTCGAGATCGCCAAGCCGATCAAGTCCGTCGGTGCGCACACCGTCGGCCTGAAGCTGACCAGCGGTGTCGTCGCCCACATCAACGTGGAAGTCGTCGCCGCCTGAGCCAGGCACAACAGCAGCGAGGCGGGGATGACCCGCCTCGCTGTTGCGTTCCGGCACCATTCTCGTGGCCTGCCCGCATTCGCGTCCGCTTCCGTCCCACCCGTCCGGCGCCGAGGATGGACGGGTTGGATCAGGCGCCGGCGTCCGGGAGCGCACCGATCCGGCGGGCGGCCGCGCCGATCCGCTGCAGCTCCCCGGTCGTCCCCGCCAGCCCGGACGCCGTCGCCAGGCTCGCGCCGGCGTCCAACCCGCGACGGGCCTGGATCCTCGCCAGCGACGACGCTGCCGGGATCGCCGCGACGGGGGCCAGCTCGGGGTTGGCGAGCAGCCTCTCGGCGAGCACGACGACGTCGTCCCACGCGCTCCGCTGCTCGCCGACCACCACCTGCCACGCCTGCATGTAGCGCGTCCACGAGTCGAGGTCGCGCTCCTCGCAGTAGGCGACCCCGATGGCCAGGTACCGCTCCGCCTCCCGGCACCGGCTCGTGGCGGCCGCCTGCGACCCGAGGTTGGTGTAGGCGCGGGCGACGTGCTCGTGGGCGTCGTCGGCGCTGGCCATATCGAGGCTGCGCTCCAGCATCGCCTTGCCCTCGGCGTACCGGCCGCCGCCGGTCAACGCGGAGCCGAGGCTGTTCAGGGTATGCAGCTGCACTTCCCGGTCTGCCAGCCGCTCCGCCAGCCGCAGTGCGCGTCCGGCCCATGACTCGGTGCCGGGCAGAACGCCGGCCAGCATCCGCAGCTGGGTGAGGTTCGCGTAGGCCATGGCCAGTTCGTGACTGTCGCCGAGCGGTTCGAGGGTGGCCACGGCCCGGACGCCGTAGCGCTCGGCGTCGGAGTTGCGGGCCAGGAACCAGGACAGCCGGGACAGCCAGCGCTGGGTGTCGCCGACCCGCAGCACGTCGCCCTCCAGCTCACGCAACTCCAGCGTCCGCTGCCGCGCCGCGATCGCCTCGGGGATCTGGTCGGTGAGGTAGCACTCGTAGGAGAGCTGTTCGAACAGCCGGGCCCGATCGGCCACGGACAGGTAGCCGGACGGCGCCGCCCGCAGCGCCAGCTGGAAGTGGGTGACGGCCTCCCGGTGCGCACCGAGCGAGGCCGCCCGGCGTCCGGCCGCCTCGGCATGGGTGACCGCCCGCTCGGCGGCGCCGGCCCCGAGCGCGTGGTGCGCCAGGGTGCGATGATCCAACGGCGACAACGCCGTCAGTTCGTCGAGGGCGCGCCGGTGCAGCCGCCGCCGGGCCGCGGCCGGCAGCGACTGTTCCACCGCCTGCCTGGCCAGCTCATGCCGGAAGCCGATCTCCGCACCGGCGGTGACCAACAGGCCGTTGCGCAGACATTCGTCGACGGCTGCGGCCGGGCGTCCGGAGACGGCGGCCAGCAGGCGCAGCGGGACCGGGACGCCCAGCGTGGCGGCGGCCGCGCCACCTCGGTCGCGGCCGCGGAGACGCCCGCGAATCTGGCCATGACGGCGTCCCGGACGGAGTCCGGCACGGTCTCTGCGCCGCCGGCGAGCACCTCGGTGACGAAGAACGGGTTGCCCCCGGTGCGGGCGTGCAGGGCATCCACGTCGAGCGTCGCCCGCGACCGATCGACCAGGATCCGCACGCCGTCCGGCGACAGGGGCGGCAACACGATCCGGCGGACCTCGGGGAGCCCCACCAGGCCGCCGAGCAGCCGGGTCAGCCGGTGCCTGGGCGAGACCTCGTCGTGCCGGTAGCTCGCCACGATCAGCACGGGCAGCCCCTCCAGCCGGCGGCCCAGGAAGAGCAGCGCGTCCAGACTCGCCTGGTCGGCCCAGTGCAGATCCTCCAGCACCAGCAGCATCGGCCGATGGCGAAGCTGGTCGCGCAGGGAACGGAGCCGGACGTCCTTGCGGGCGTCCTCGGCGAACTCGAGTCCCGGCAGCGCGTCGACGAAGGCGGCGAGGGCGTCGGCGGTGGTCAGGTTGTCGACGACGCCGATGCGGACCAGGCAGCGATCCGCGACCTGCTCGGCCAGGGCGCGGACCACGCTGGTCTTGCCGACGCCGGCCTCCCCGCCCAGGAAGGCCAGGCGCCCGTGCCCGTCGAAGCCGTCGGCGGCCAGGCCGAGCAGCTCGGCGAGGACGTCCTCCCGCTCAACGAGCACGGGACCATTGAACTCCCCTCGGGCGTCCGCGTGAACCGTGGTCAGTCGCCCTCGGCGACCCGATAGATCTCGTCGGCCACCAACCCGTGCGCCTCGCGGTGGACGGTGCTCGCGTCCTCGGGGCTGGGTGCCTCGACGAGGCAGAAGATCTTGCCCTCGGGTTCGTTCACCCAGTACCGCAGATAGTGCACGCCGTACCGGTCCTGATGGGCCAGATCGGCCGCATGCGCGGACGCGACATCGGCCAGCGCCACCTTCTCGCCCAGGCTGTGGACATCCATGAACAGTGCCATGGTCGGTTCCCTTCTCGTGGCGGACGGCGGGCCTTCCGCTCGCCCACCACGAGTTCAGCGCGCAGAGGCTCGGCGCACATGGGTGAAAGCACCCAACTTTCCGCGCGCTATCCTGATCCGTTCCGTCCTACCCGCACCGTCCGTCCCCGTCGCCGGGGGAGCAGCACAGGAGTTCCGATGCCGCAGCACCTGCCCTACCGGGTGCTGCTGCGCAGCCAGGGCGGCTCATTCGTCACCCTGGGGTTCCTCGGACGCCTGCCCACCGGCGTCCTGCCGCTGGCGCTGCTGCTGTTCGCGCACGACCGGCTGGGTTCGTTCGCCCTGGCCGGACTGGCGGCGGCGGCGCTCAGCCTGGGTGGCGCGTGCGGCGCGGTGCTGGTCGGTCATCTCTCCGACCGGCTCGGGCATCGGGTGGTCGGCATCGGCGCCACCGTCGTCCAGACCCTGGCCCTGACCGGGTTCATGCTGGCCTGCCGCCCCGGGACGCCGCTGGCCCCTGTGCTCGCCCTGGCCGCACTGACCGGCTTCGCCAACCCGCAGCTGGGTGCGATGGCGCGGGCGCGCTGGGCGCAGTCCGCCGCCCACCGCGCCGATCGCACGGCGTACACGGCGTCCGCCATGGCCTGGGAGGGCGCGATCGACGAGGTCTCCTTCGTGCTCGGGCCGGTGGTGGCGACCACCCTGGCTGCGATGGCCGCACCGCTGCCGCTGATCGTCGCGCTCGCACTGGCCTGGATCGGGCAGGTCGGCTTCGCGCTGCACCACACCGCCCTCCCGCCGGCCCATCACGGACGCCGCCGGCACGCCGAATCCCCGGACCGGATCGACACCGCGATGCTGCTCTGGCTCGGGTTGGCCGTCGGCGGCGTGGGGCTGCTGTTCGGCGGCTCGCAGACCAGCGTGGCGGCATTCTTCACGCTGCGCGACGAGGCGGCGATCACCGGCGTCGTCTACGGCGCCATGGCGGTCGGCAGCACCGTGACGGGCCTGCTCAGCGCCCGGTTGCCGGCGCGGATCGGGTCGGGCTTCCGGATCGCGGGCTTCGGTCTCGGGGCGGCGCTGGTGGCACCGCTGCTGACGATCGCCTGGGACGCCGCGAGCATGGCGATCGCCTGCCTGCTGATCGGGCTGCTGGTCGGCCCGGTCCTGATCGCCGCGTTCGCCGCCGCCGAACGGATCGCGCCGCCCGAGCGGACCTCGACGGTGATGACCGTGCTGTCCACCGCCATCGTGGTCGGCGTGGCCTCCGGGGCGGCGCTGGCCGGCCAGCTGGTGGACGCCCACTCGCCGCACGCCGCGGCCTGGATCGCGACCGCCGGCGCCCTGCTCGCCGGCGTCGCCGGTTCGTTCGCCGTCCGTGCCGAAAGGGCGGCCGCGCGATCGGGTCCGCGGCGAGGGTCGGAGCCCGAGGGCACGGGAGACGTCGTCTAGGGTGAACCGGTGGACGGACCGGAAGGCAGGCGGCTGGCACCGAACTGGGGACGGATCGCCCTGATCGCGGGGTCCGTCGCCGCCCTGGTGGGGGTCGTGTGGGGCGTCCAGGCGATGTCGGCACCGGTGGAACGTGCGGGAGAGCCGACGATCGCGGTGCCCGCGCCGACCGGAACCCGTTTCACCACGCCGTCGGCCACCCCCAGCGCCACCCCGACCGCGACGGCGTCCGGGACCACCAGCCCAACGGCAACCGCATCCGGTTCGCCGGCCGGCACCATGAAGGCGTCCGGGGAGTTCGACTGGGCGAAGACGACCGCGGCGGCGGCGGGATCGCAGGGCACGCTGCACCGCTACGCGGTGGCGGTCGAGACCAGCGCCAAGCTGAACGCCGACTCCACGGCGAAGACGATCGCGGGCGTGCTCAACGACCCGCGCAGCTGGACCGGGGACGGCGACGTCCGCTTCGCCCTGGTCGCCAGGTCCAAGGCGACCGTGAACCTGTACCTGGCCAGTTCGAAGACGGCGGCGATCCTGTGCGGTTCGGACGCCGAGGCCGACTACTCCTGCATCAGCGGCGACACCGTGGTGATCAACGCCGAGCGCTGGAAGTCCGGCGCCCCCACCTACGCCGGCGACACCGCCGGCTATCGCGCCTACCTGGTCAACCACGCCGCCGGCCAGCTGCTCGGCAAGAAGGGCGCCAGCTGCGCCGGCAAGGGCAAGAAGGCCCCGGTGATGATGCGGCAGAGCGCCGACCTGCGCGGCTGCGTCGCCAACCCCTGGCCCTGACCTCCCAAACCCCTGCCTAACCATCTGCGCCCTCCCGTCGACGGGAGGGCGCAGATGGTTAGGCAGGGGTTTGCGGCTGCGGGAGCGAACGCGGCTGCATCACCTCCTCGCCGATCGACTCCTTAGGTCGATCGGGAGGACCACCATGAACCGCACCGCCGTGCCGGACGCCGGCGGCGCCCGCCTGTCCGCGGGACGCCTGATCGCCTGCCATGCCCTGGCCGCGACCGGTGCGGCGCTGCCCTGGCCGGCGCTGCTGGCCGCGGTCTGGCAGGTCACCGACGATCCGGGGCTGATCGGGCTCGCCGGCGCCGCCCGATTCGCGCCCTGCGTGCTGCTGTCGGCGTTCCTCGGGGGCATCGGGGACCGGTTCGGGCGCCTCCGGACGGTGCGAGTGGTGGTCGCCGTCCGGCTCGGCCTGCTCGGCGCCCTCGGCCTGTTCATGGTGCTGGGGTTGCCGTGGGCGGCTCTGGTCGCCGGGACGCTGACGGTGGCCGCCGGCGTCCCCGCCTTCCCGAGTCTGGCGGCGCTGGTGCCACAGGTCTCCGCGCGACCCGACCGCGACACCAATGCCCTGGTCACCTGGGAGGTCAGCGCGTTCGTGGTCGGCCCGGCGATCGGCGGCCTGCTGCTGTCCACGGCGGCGGCGTGGTCGACCGCGGCGTGTGTTCCGCTGCTGCTGGCCGCCCTGCTCGTGCTTCCCCGCGGGGCGCTGGAGGCACGTCCGAGCGGGCAGCGGCCACGGCTGCTGCGCGGCCTGCGGGCGGTGCTGGCGGTGCCGGTGGTCCGTCGGGCGGTGGCGACCGTGATGGTGTTGAACGCCGTGATCGGCGTCCTCGGGGTGGGATTGCTCGGCCTCACCGCGACCCGCTGGGACGCCGGCATCGCCGAGTTCGGCTGGCTGACCGCCGTCCAGGGCTTCGCCTCCCTGGCCGCACCGGCCCTGATCGTGGCGGTCGGACGCCTGGCGCCGATCCTGGCCGCCCACCTGGTGGTCGTCCTCCCACTGGTGGCGGTCGCGGTGAGTCCGACCTGGCCGGCGGGAGCCGCTCCGCTGGCCCTGCTCGGCGCGGGCCTGACCCTGGTCGAATGCACGACCACGCGCATGCTGCAGCGGTGGGCGCCGGCGGCCTACACCGCGCTGGCTCTCGGGGTGGCGGACGCCGCACTGGTCGCCGCGGCGATGCTCGGTGCCGTGGCGGCACCGTGGCTGCTCGGCGCCGCCGGACCGGTCGGGCTGCTGCTGGCCGTCGCCGGAGTCAGCGCGCTCGTCCTGGCCTGGGGACTCAGGCGTCCGCCGGCCAGGCGTGCCGAGGCCGAGCCTCAGTGCTCGTGCGGATCGGCCTCGGCGTCGGCCTGGGTGGCGTGAACGGTGCCGGGCAGGTGGTCGGGCGGGCCGTACAGCGCGTAGACCTTCAGCGGTTCGTCGCCGATGTTGGTCACGTTGTGCCAGGTGCCGGCGGGCACCAGGATCGCCCAGTCGTCCTCGACCTCGGCGCGGAAGTTCAGGTCGTCCTCGGCGGGACCCATCTCGACCAGGCCCCTGCCCTGTTCGAGGCGCAGGAACTGGTCGTTGTCGGGATGCACCTCCAGGCCGATGTCGCCGCCGACCGGGATCGCCATCACCGTGAGCTGCAGGTGCGCACCGGTCCACAGGGTGGTGCGGAAGTTGTCGTTGTCGACGGTGGTGGCCTCGATGTCGAGGACGTACGGCTTCTTGCCGTGGTCGGTCTGCTCGGTCATGGTCGCTCCCTTCGGCGTCGGCTCCATCCTTGCCGATCCCTCGGACGGTTTCGACACGAACCGGCCAAGTCGCCGGGCGTGGAGGCCGGCGAACGGCTCAGCTTCCCGACCAGCGCAGCCGGATCCCGCCGTCGACGGCAGTGGCGGCGACCCGGGTGAGGTCGGCGACGTGCGGCAGCGGGTCGGCCGTCGCGGAGGAGTGGGAGCCGACCACGAGCACCCGCGCACCGGACGCCAACCCGGCCCGGATGCCCGCCTCGGCGTCCTCGATCACCAGGCAGTCGGTGGCGGCGACGCCGAGCCGGGAGGCCGCGGTCAGGTACCCCCCCGGATCGGGCTTGCCCCTGGTGACGTCCTCGCTGCTCACCAGCACCTCCGGGATCCGGACGCCGGCGGCGGCCATCCGCACCTCGGCGAGCGCCCGGGGTGCGGAGGTCACCACGGCCACCCGGGCGCCGGCGAGCCCGTCGAGCAGCCGCCGCGCGCCGGGAATCTCCTTCACACCGTCGGTGGTGACCAACTCGACCTCTTCGAACGCGGCCGTCACGGCGTCCGCGTCGTGCCCGGGCGGAAGGAAGCGGGCGATGGTGTCGCGGGTCTGCCGGCCGTGCGCGTACGCCAGCAGGGTGACCAGGTCGACGCCGTAGCGGTCCGCGAACCGCGCCCACAGCAGCTCGACCACCTCGGTGGAGTCGACGAGGGTGCCGTCCATGTCGAACAGGACCGCCCGGACCTCGACGACCGCTTCTGGTTCCGCACCCACGACATGCTCCGATCTCACAGGCCCATTCTGTCGAACTCTGCCACCGCGAGCCGCCGGCCCAGTTCGACCATCTCCTCGGCCCGGTGGAAGTCGAGGATCCCACAGGCGTCCATCGGCACCCAGACGAGCACCTCGGGCGAGTTGAGCACGGTGCGGGCGATCTCGATCCGGCCCTGCATCAGGTCCAGCGTCCGGCCCAGCAGGTCGACCAGGTTCACATCCGACGGCCAGTCCTCGAACACCTTCTCGTGCGGCGGCGGTGGGGTGAGCAGCTTGTTCAGGTTGCGCACCGGCCAGGATTCGGCCAGCGAATGCCCGAGCCGCGCGGTCCACGGCGGCTGCCCGGCGTCCGTGGCGATCTCGGCGTCGTCGGCGCTGGCCTCGTCGGAGGACTCCTTGCTGGGCAGGCCCAGATGCAGCCCGGGCCGCTTGCCGAACAGCGAGACCCCGATGCTCACCTCGCCGGACATGTCCATGGTCGGCGCCATCGGCAGCGGGTTGAGCAGGCCGCCGTCGACCAGCAGCCGATCACCGATCCGGACGGGCGTGAACACCGCCGGAATGGCGATCGAGGCACGCATGGCGGCCACCAGTGGTCCCTCGCGGAACCACACCTCGCGCTCGGCGTCGATGTCGGTGGCGACCGCGGTGTAGGGGATCGGCAGGTCCTCGATGCGGATGTCGCCGATGAAGCGGTGCAGTTCGCGCATCACCCGCTGCAGCCGGATCAGGCCCGGCGCGCCCAGGGTCAGGTCGGTCAGCCGGACGATGTCGGTGCGGGTCAGGCTGCGTACCCAGTCGGTGAACCCGTCCAGGCCACCGGCGGCGAGCACCCCGCCGACCAGGGCGCCCATCGACGTCCCGGCGACACCGACCACCTGATGGCCGCGGGCGTGCAACTCCTGAATGACCCCGACGTGCGCGAAACCACGGGCCCCGCCGGCCCCGAGCACCAGGTTGACCCTCATGCCCCCGAGTCAACCATCTCGCCGGAACCCGCACGTCCCGCCCGGGGACGCCGGTGCCCGTCTTGTTGGCGCGGGCGGCGGGCCGGGGCGCCGCACTACGATCGGGGCAGGCCCGAGGAGGTGTCCATGAGCGCGACGGACGTGCGGCATGCGGTGGTGGTCGGCGCGGGTGCGATGGGGTCCGGGATCGCGGCGCAGTTGGCCAATGCGGGCGTCGAGGTGCGGCTGCTGGATGTCGTCCCCGACGGCGAGGGCGATCGGTCCCGGCTCGCGCGCGAGGCGATCGCCCGCCAGGTGAAGGCTGGAGGCTTCATGCTGCCGGTGTTCGCCGAGCGGGTCACCCCGGGCAACGTCGTGGACGACGTGGCCGCCTACACCGCTGCCGACTGGGTGATCGAGGCGGTCTTCGAGGACCTCGCGGTCAAACGCGACCTGTACGCGACCATCGAGGCCCACCGCGGCACCGACACCATCGTCACCTCGAACACCTCGACCATTCCGCTGGCCGGCCTGATCGAGGGCCGGGACGCCGGGTTCGTCCGCCACTTCGCCATCACCCACTTCTTCAATCCGCCCCGGCACATGCCGCTGCTGGAGGTGGTCGCCGGGCCGGACTCCGATGCCGCTGTCGTCGAACGGCTGGAGGCGGCCGGCGACCGGCAGCTGGGCAAGACGGTGCTGCGCTGCCGGGACACCCCCGGCTTCCTGGCCAACCGGATCGGCAACTTCTGGATGGCGGTCGCCGCCGCCGAGGCGCTGCACGGCGACGTCGACATCGAGACCGCGGACGCCGTGATGACCAGGGCGTTCGGCACGCCGCGGACCGGGGTGTTCGGCTTGTTCGACCTCGTCGGCATCAACCTGGTCCCCTCGATCTGGACGAGCTTCCTGCGGCTGCTGCCCGCCGACGACGCCTACCACCGCTTCGACATCACCACCGACGCGACGTTCACCGGTCTGTTGGAGCGGGGTCTGGTCGGACGCCGCGGTCCCGGCGGCTTCACCCGGCGCAGCAAGACCGCCGACGGCGTCGTCGACGAGGTGATCGACACCGAGACCTTCGACTATCGGCCGCGGCGGACGCCGTCCGACCCGGCGCTGGCGGCGCGCGGGCTGCGGACGGTGTGCGAGACCGACTCGCCGGCCGGCCGGTACGCCTGGGCGGTGCTGCGCGAGCTGGTCGACTACTGCTGCGTGACGGCGCCCGCGATCGCCGATCACGTCGGGCTGATCGACGACGCGATGAAGCTCGGCTATGCCTGGCAGGCCGGCCCGTTCGAGCTGGCCGATTCGGTCGGGCCGGAGTGGCTGGTCGAGCGGTTCGAGGCCGAGGGACGCCCGGTGCCGGCATTGCTGGCGCGGGCCGTCGAGGCGGGCGGCTTCCGGCCGCGTCCGGGGTCGGTGCTGGCGAGCGACGGCGCGGTGATCGAACCGGCCCCCGGTCCGCTGACGGTGGCGCAGGCGTCCGGGGTGCTGGCCGCGAACGACTCGGCGGCCCTGCTCGACCTCGGTGACGGCGTGGCCTGCCTGACGCTGAAGACCAAGATGAACGTCTGCGAGCCCGGCGTGTTCGACATCGTGTACCGCGCTCTCGAACTGGGCGAGCAGGGCGCGTTCGCCGCGCTGGTGATCGGCTCGGACCACCCCCGCGCGTTCTCCGCGGGCGCGAACCTCAACGTGTTCGCCGACCTGGCCGAACGCAGCGATCCGGACGAGCTGCGGCGCTTCACCGAGCTGGGTCAGCACGCGTTCGCGCGGCTGCGGGCGGCGTCCTTCCCGGTGGTGGCGGCGGCGCGCGGTCTGGCGCTCGGCGGCGGCTGCGAGCTGATGCTGGCCGCGCACCACATCGTCGCCGGCGCCGAACTGTACGCCGGCTTCCCCGAGCGCAAGGTGGGCCTGATCCCGGCCTGGGGCGGCGTCACCCGCACGCTGATCCGCGCGTCACTACGGGGTTTGCCCGATCCGGCGGCGCGGGCGTTCGCGTTGGCGTCCTCGTCGGTGATCAGCGGTTCGGCGTTCCAAGCCCAGGCCGAGGGGCTGCTGCTGCCGTCGGACGAGATCGTGATGAACGGCTCCCGGGTGCTGGAACGCGCCAAGGCCGCCGCCCTGGAACGGATCGGACGCCCGCGGCGTTCGGAGCCCGAGCGGTTCCCGCTGCACGACCCCCGGCTCGAACCCCTGGACGCCTCCTGGTCGGACGCCTCACCCACCGACCGCCGCATCGTCGGCGCCCTCGCCGCGATGCTGACCGGCGACGAACCGGTCACCGAGGCCGAACTGCTGCGTCGCGAGATCGAGGTCGCCCTGAAACTGGTGGTGCTGCCGGCCAACCAGGACCGGATGCGGCACATGCTGGCGACCAACAAGCCCCTGGAGAACTGAGCACCCACCGCGGGCCGAAACCCGGGTCCCTGACGTCATCCCGGCGAACGCCGAGATCTCCGAACCGCAGCGGTCCGCCACACACCGAAGTTATCCACAGGTCGATCCACAGTTCGGGGATAACTACAGCTGTGTAACTCGACGCGTGGTCACCGCCGGCGCTCGGCCCACCTCACCGG
>CALMIQ010000460.1 GCA_937863965.1 uncultured Micropruina sp. | reverse complement strand
CCGTCCAGCTGGTCGATGATCTCGTCGATCAGGTCGCCGACCACGCCGATCGCGTCCCTGATGCCGCCCCGGGAACCGGGGACGGCAAGCAGCAGCACGGGTGGGGCGTCCGGACGCAGCACCGCGCCGGCCACCTCGCGGGAGAGCAGCGCCAGCCGGGTATGGCTGCTGCCGCGGCGGCGGATCTCCTCGGCGATGCCGGGGATCTCGAAGCCGATCAGGTCGCGGACGACCTCGCTGGTGTGATCGCGGGGGCCGATCCCGGTGCCGCCGCAGGCCAGCACCACCCGGGCGCCGCCGTCGATGGCCGCGGCGATGGCGTCCCGTACCTGCGCCGGGTCGTCGGGGACGACGCGGCGTTCGGTGGTCAGCCGGTGCCGCTGCAGCAGGTCGGCCGCGACCGGGCCGCCGCGGTCGTCGTCGGCACCGCTGAACACCTCGTCGGAGACCACGATCACCGCCGCCCGCAGCCCGGCCCGGCGCGCGGCCGCCTCGGCCAGCTCGCGCTCGACGGTGGACAGGGTGTCCTGGCCGGCCATGATCACGACTTCTTCGGCGCGCCCGGACGGGCGTAGCGCCACCAGGTGATGCCGATGCAGGCGATCGCCCAGGCGACGCCGATCCAGTAGAAGGTGGTCGGCGACATGATGGTCAGCCCGACACCGAACAGGAACGGCCCGAACGCGGCGATGGCGCCCGTCCAGCCGATCACGCCGCCGGCCTGCCGGCGTTCGAAGATCATCGGCATCTGCTTGAAGGTCGAGGCGTTGCCGATGCCGGTGAACAGGAAGATCGCCAGCATGCCCCAGAGGAACTGGTTGAAGCCACCCTGCAGGGTGTCGGCGCTGGTCAGGTCGGGGGTCAGCGACGGGATCGTCCAGGCGATCGAGCCGGCCAGGCCGATGCCCGAGACGAGCGTCCAGATCGCGCCGCCCATCCGGTCGGTCAGCGGCGCGAACAGCACCCGCGCCCCGGCGCCCACCAGCGGGCCGAGGAAGACGTAGGCCGCCGGGTCGGGCACCGAATAGCCGGCGATCAGGATCTGCGCGTCCGCCCCCGTGCCCTGAACGATGCCCGCGTTACCGGTGCCGTACAGGTTGATCATCAGCAGCCCGAACTGCGCCGACAGCCCCGAGAAGGTGCCGAAGGTCATGATGTAGAGAATGGTCATCCACCAGGTGTCGGGGTTGCCGAAGATGTCGAACTGCTGCTTGATGTTGGCCTTGATCGGCACCGACTTGAGGTACTGCCAGGCGATCCAGGCGCCGATCAGGATGAACGGCAGCCAGACGAAGGACGCCGCCTGGTACCAGACCTCCAGGTCGGGCCTGCCGGGCCGCTTCATCATTTGGCTCTGGCCCAGCCACCACAGGAAGCCCAGGCCGATCAGCCACGGGGTGAGCAGCTGGACCAGGGAGACGCCGAAGTTGCCGATGCCGGCCTGCAGACCCAGCGCCGTGCCCTGCATCCGGCGCGGGAAGAAGTACGACGTGGACGGCATGAAGCCCGAGAAGGCGCCGCCGCCGATGCCGGCCAGGAAGGCCAGCACGACCAGCTCCCAGTACGGCGCGTCCGGAGACATCGAGCGGACGCCCCAGCCGAGCACCGGGAAGAACAGCAGCAGGGTGGTGGCGGCCACCATCTTGCGGGTGCCCATGATCGGGGGCAGCACCATCCAGACCAGCCGCATCAGGCCGCCGGACAGGCCGGGAATGGCGGCCAGCCAGTAGAGCTGGACCTGGGTGAAGGTGTAGCCGATGGCGTTCAGCTTCGGGACGATCGCCGAGGGCAGGAACCAGGCGGCGAAGCACATGATCAGGCTGAATGTGGTGATCCACAGGGTCTGCCAGGCGAGCCGGGAATCCCAGGTATCCTCGTTCTCGGGATCCCAGGACTTCAGCCACTCGGGCCCCCCTTGCAGTCGTTCGGTGAGCGTGCTCATGCGGGGGCCTCCTGCGGGGTTCGGGTCTGGATGTGTTCGGTGTCGAAGTGATCGGCGAGATCCGGCGACTGTTTGTCGAGCATCCGGACGATGGTCAGGTGCATCCAGAGCGCGCAGACGCCGGTCAGCAGGAAGATGACGAAGAAGGTGCTGGACGGGAATCCGCTCCACGCCTTGGTGTAGGCGAACAGCGGCGGCAGGATGAAGCCGCCCAGGCCGCCGAGCATGCCGACCAGTCCGCCGACCGAGCCGACGTTGCCCGGGAAGTACTCCGGAATGTGCTTGTAGACCGCTGCCTTGCCGACGCCCATGGCGCAGCCCAGCAGGAACACCAGGACGGTGAACCAGGCGACGTTGATCGAGTAGGCCAGGTGCTGGGTCTGCTCCCCGTTGGGATGCACGATCACGACGAACCCGTTGGGCATCATCAGCACGCCGCTGGAGAACAGCATCGTCGCGAAGGTGATGTACATCACCTTGCGGGCGCCGACCCGGTCGGAGATCCAGCCGCCCAGCGGGCGCAGCAGCGACGCGGGAAAGATGAAGACCGCGGTCAGCAGGGCCGCCGTCCACAGGTCGACGCCGAAGTTGTCGACGTAGTACTTGGGCAGCCACGACGACAGCGCCACGTAGGCGCCGAAGACGGCCACGTAGTACAGGCTGAACCGCCACACCCGCAGGTGCCGCAGCGGCGCCAGCATCTCGGCGACCGGCTTGCTCCTGCCGGCCATCCGGTCGTGGCGCGGCACGACCACCCAGGTGAGCACGGCCAGCGCCACCAGCAGGACGGAGTAGATCACCGGCACCAGCCGCCAACCGCCCTGCACGCCGAAGACGAAGGTCATGCCGGCCGTCCCGGCGATCAACGGCGGGCCGATGAACTTGGTGACCGACGCGCCGACGTTGCCGGCGCCGAACAGGCCGAGCGCGAAGCCCTGCCGCTCGCGTCCGAACCAGGCCGCGTTCCAGGCGACGCCGACGCTGAACAGGTTGCCGCCGAAACCGACCAGGAAGGCCAGCACCAGCAGCACGCCGTAGCTGTGCGCCGTCGACACCAGGTAGGCCGGGACGGCGGTCGCCGCCAGCATCACGATGGTCACCTTGCGGCCGCCGATCCGGTCGGCGATGATGCCGGCCGGCAGCCGCCACATCGACCCGTTGAGGACGGCCAGCGCGCTGATCCAGGACAGCTCGATGTCGGACAGCGCCAGTTCGCGCTGGATCTCGATGCCGAGGATGCCGAACATCATCCAGACGGCGAACATCACCGTGAAGTCGACGGTCGACATGGTGAGCACCCGGTTCGCGCCGCGCCGGGTGGTTCGGTCGGGTGGAGTCGTCCCGTCCCCGGTTGCGGGGACGGGCGTGGCCGGGTTGGTCATTCTGCCTTTCGCTTGCGGTCCGGGGTGCCGATGGGCTCCCAGCCGGCACGCTTCATGCCGGTGGTGTGGGTCATCGGGCGGGAGTCGCGGCTGCGGTACACGATGTAGGGCCGGAACAGGTAGTGGAACGGGACGGTGAAGGCGTGCACCAGCCGGGTGAACGGGATCATCATGAACAGCACGAACGCGACCAGGATGTGAATCTGGAACTGGATCGTGGAGGCGGCCATGGCGTCCACGTTCGGCTGGAAGATCAGCAGCGAGCGGAACCAGACCGAGACGGTCTCGCGGTAGTTGTGGTGATGCCCGTCGGGGGTGTGATCGCCGGTCAGCGTCGCCCAGATGCCCAGCACGATGGCGCCGGCCAGCACGACGTACATCACCTTGTCGTTGGCCGTGGTGGCCATGAAGACCGGCCCGGTGGTACGCCGCCGGTAGATCAGCATCGCGATGCCGACGACGGTGCCGATGCCGGCCAGGCTGCCGCCGTACAGGGCGAACGCGTGGTAGGTGTCCTGGGTGATCACCAGGTCGGTCCAGGCCTTCGGGATGAGCAGGCCGACCAGGTGCCCGGCGAGCACGCCGAACAGCGAGTAGTGGAACAGCGGGGACGCGATCCGCAGCAGTTTCGACTCGTACAGCTGGGTCGACCGGGTGGTCCAGCCGAACTGGTCGTAGCGGTACCGCCAGATCAGGCCGCCGATCAGTACCAGCGCGGTGACGTAGGGCAGCACGCCCCACAGCAAGACGGCCATGCTCAACTCCTCTGCAGTTCGGGCGTGGGCAACTGCGGCATGCCGAGGAAGGCCACCGGCGGCTCGGCGCCGTAGGGTTCGAGGCCGACCTCCTCGCTGGGCTGGGCGGCGCGGGCCATGGCCTGGACCTCCGCGCGGCTGGCCGGCGACTCCCCGGGCAGCGTGCCGCAGACGGCCTCCAGCACGCCGGTGTGCGGCAGGCCGTCGTCGGCCAGGCCGAACCGGAGCAGCTCCAGGCTGGGCCGGTAGCCGGCCAGCAGCGGCACGCCACGCTCGGGGTCGTGGACGGTGAATTCGAGCATCATCGGCAGGTAGTCGGGGAGTTCGCCGCCGGTGTCCACCAGCAGTCCCGAGTCGCGGTAGACCTGCTTGAGCCGGGCCAGCACCTCGCCGCGACGCCGGGTGTCGCCCTCGGTCCAGTAGGTCAGGTGCAGCGCGTGCCGCCGGGACAGGTCGAATTCCTGGACGTGGTACGACTGCAGGGCCAGCAGGTCATCGCCCTCCAGGTGCGCCAGAACCGGCTCGAAGAGTGTCGCGGCGTCCGTTCCGGCCAGCGCCGCCCGGATCGTCGGGACGGCCGCCAGCACCCGCTCGTCCGGGTACGACAACACCAGGGCGGCGGCCTGGTAGATCAGCGCCGCGGTCATGACGGCTGCCCGGTCTCGGACTGGTCGTCGGCCGTCTGCCGTAGCCGGGACGCATTGAACAGCTCGAGCGCGACCGGCACCGGGCGTCCGGACGCCTCGCCGAAGGGGCCGGACTCGAACATGCCGGGGCCCTCCTCGAAGTCCAGCGAGCAGCCCATCTCCTCCAGGTTGTGCGCCTGCTCGACGTGCGCCTTCGGGATCACGTAGCGCTCGTCGTACTTGGCGATCGCCAGCAGCCGGTACATCCGCTCGATCTCGGCACCGGTCATCCCGACGGCGGTGGCCAGGCCCTCGTCGCGGCCGAGGTCGAGGGTGACGCCGCGCATGTAGGAGCGCATCGCCGCCAGCTTCTGCAGCACCAGGGTGACGATCTCGGTGTCGCCCGCGGTGAACAGCTCGGCCAGGTACTCCACCGGGATGCGCAACTCGTCGATCGCCCCGAACAGGTTGTTCGCCTGCTCGCCGTCGTGGCCCTGGCTCTTCAGCAGGTCGACCACCGGCGACAGCGGCGGGATGTACCAGACCATCGGCATCGTCCGGTACTCCGGATGCAACGGCAGGGCGACCTTGTAGTCCTTGATCAGCGCGTAGATCGGCGACCGCTTGGCGGCGTCGATCCAGTCTTCCGGAATGTCGGCGGCCCGGGCGGCCGCCTCGATCCTCGGGTCGTGCGGGTCGAGGATGACGTCGAGCTGCGCCTGGTACAGCTTCTTCTCGTCCTTGGTGACGGCGGCCGCGGTGACGGCGTCCGCGTCGTAGAGGATGATGCCGATGTAGCGCAGCCGGCCCACGCAGGTCTCCGAGCACACCGTCGGCAACCCGACCTCCAGGCGCGGGTAGCAGAAGGTGCACTTCTCGGCCTTGCCGGAGCGGTGGTTGAAGTAGATCTTCTTGTACGGGCAGCCGGTGATGCACTGCCGCCAGCCGCGGCAGCGGTCCTGGTCGACCAGGACGATGCCGTCCTCGGCCCGCTTGTAGATCGCGCCCGAGGGGCACGACGCCATGCAGGACGGGTTCAGGCAGTGCTCGCAGATCCGCGGCAGGAAGAACATGAAGCTCTTCTCGTACTCGAACTTGATCTGGGCGTTCGCCTCCGCGCGCAGCTTCTCGACCACCGGGTCCACGTCACCGGTGGCGTAGGTGCCGCCCAGCGAGTCGTCCCAGTTGGCCGACCAGTCGATGGTGGTGTTCTTGCCGGTGATCAGCGACTTCGGCCGGGCCACCGGGAAGTCGTCGCCGAGCGGCGCCTTGACCAGGTTGTCGTAGTCGTAGGTCCACGGCTCGTAGTAGTCGTGCAGCTCGGGCTGGACCGGCGAGGCGAAGATGCTGAACAGCTTCTGGAACCGGCCGCCGGACTTCAGCTTCAGCCGTCCGGACGCCGTCCGGACCCAGCCGCCGCGCCACTTCGCCTGGTCCTCGTAGCGCCGGGGGTAGCCCAGGCCGGGCCGGGTCTCGACGTTGTTGAACCAGACGTATTCGGTGCCGGCCCGGTTCGTCCAGGCCTGCTTACAGGTGACCGAACAGGTGTGACACCCGATGCACTTGTCGAGGTTCATCACCATGCCGACCTGAGCCATGATGCGCATCAGTACTGCACCTCCTGCGAGCGGCGGCGGACGGTCGAGACGATGTCCCGCTGCACGCCGGTGGGGCCGAGATAGTTGAAGGCGTAGGCCAGGTGGGCGTAGCCCCCGATCAGATGGGTCGGTTTGACCAGGATCCGGGTGACCGAGTTGTGGATGCCGCCGCGGCGTCCGGTCGCCTCCGACTTGGGGACGTCGATCGTCCGCTCCTGGGCGTGCTGGACGAAGCAGACCCCGTCCGGCAGCTTGTGGCTGACCACCGCGCGGGCGACGAAGACGCCGTTGGCGTTGGTCAGCTCGATCCAGTCGTTGTCGGCGACGCCGATGGAGGTCGCGTCGTTGACGCTCAGCCAGGCCTGCGGGCCGCCGCGGCCCAGCGACAGCATGAACAGGTTGTCCTGGTACTCCGAATGGATCGACCACTTGTTGTGCACCGTCAGGTAGCGCAGCACGATCGCCTTCTCGCCGTTCGGGCCCAGCTCGGGCTCGCCGAAGGCGGTGCCCATGTGCAGCGGCGGGCGGAAGGTCGGCAGCTGCTCACCGGCGTCGATGATCCAGTCGTGGTCGATGAAGAAGTGCATCCGGCCGGACAGCGTGTGCCATGGCTTGAGCCGCTCGGTGTTGATGGTGAACGCGGCGTAGCGGCGTCCGCCGGTCTCCGAGCCCGACCACTCCGGCGAGGTGATCACCGGCTGCGGCGAGGACTGGGTGGCGGCGAAGGTGATGATCTTCTCCTCCGAGCCCTCGGACAGGTCGGCCAGCTTGCGGCCGGTCTTGCGCTCCAGGTCGCGGAAGCCGTGGGTGGCGAGCTCGCCGTTGGTGGTGCCCGAGCAGGTCAGGATCGCCTCGGCGAAGCGCTGGTCGGTGTCGATGGCCGGGCGCCCGGCGGCCGGGCCGTCCGGCATCACGCCGTGCAGCCGGGCCAGCCGGTTGACCGGCCCGGTCATGTCGTAGGTGATGTTCTTCACCGTGAAGCCGAGCCGGTCGGCCAGCGGGCCGACGCTGGACAGCTTGTCGGCCAGCGCCGTGTAGTCGCGCTCGACCACCATCAGCGCCGGCGCGTTCTGGCCCGGAACACACGGCAGGTCGGTGCCGCGCCAGTCGGGGACGACGCCGCCGGGCTGGGCGATCTGGCCGGGGGTGTCGTGCTGCAGCGGCACCGCGACCAGGTCGGAGCGGGTGCCCAGGTGCTTCTTCGCCAGCGTGCCGATCGCCCGGGTCAGGGCGTGGAAGATGTCGAAGTCGGTCTTCGCCTCCCAGGGCGGGTCGATGGCCGGGGTGAAGGCGTGCACGAACGGGTGCATGTCGGTCGAGGAGATGTCGTGCTTCTCGTACCAGGTGGCGGCCGGGAAGACGATGTCGGAGAGCAGCGTCGTGGACGTCATCCGGAAGTCGGCGCTGAGCAGCAGGTCGAGCTTGCCCTCCGGCGCCTCGTCGCGCCACTTCACCACCGCGGGACGCCGGTCGGCGCCGTGGTCGTTGGGCATCAGGTTGTTGTGGGTGCCGAGCAGATGCTTGAGGAAGTACTCGTTGCCCTTCGCCGAGGAGCCCATGATGTTGGAGCGCCAGACGATCATCGTCCGCGGCCAGTTCTCGGGGGCGTCGATGTCCTCCATCGCCGACTTCAGCTCGCCCGACTTCAGCTTTGCGGCGATCCATTCCTGGACGGTGCCGGCCTCGCCGCGCTCCACGGCGGCCTTGGCGTCGTCGGCCAGGTCGAGCGGGTTGCGGTCGAACTGCGGGTAGAACGGCATCCAGCCCAGCCGGCTGGACAGCGCCATGGCGTCCGCGGTGTGCAGGCCGTCGAGCTTGCCGGTGGACAGCGGCGAGGTGATCCGGTCGGCCGAGTAGCCGTCGGTGCGCCACTGGTCGGTGTGCATGTACCAGTAGCCGGTGCCGATCATGGTGCGCGGCGGCCGGCTCCAGTCCAGCGCGTTGGCCAGGTTGAACCAGCCGGTCATCGGCCGGCACTTCTCCTGGCCGACGTAGTGCGCCCAGCCGCCGCCGTTGCGTCCGATCGAGCCGGTCAGCATCAGCAGCGCGATGATCGCCCGGTAGGTGACGTCGGCGTGGAACCAGTGGCAGATGCCGGCGCCGATCAGGATCATCGTGCGGCCCTTGGAGACCTCGGAGTTGGCCGCGAACTCGCGGGCGATCCGCAGGCAGGCCTCGGCCGGCACCGAGGTGATCGCCTCCTGCCAGGCCGGGGTGTAGGGGGTCTCGGCGTCGTCGTAGCCGGACGGCCACTGCCCCGGCAGCCCGTCGCGTCCGACGCCGTACTGGGCCAGCATCAGGTCGAGCACGGTAGTGACCAGGTGCTCGCCGACCCGCTTCGCCGGGACGCCGCGGCGGACGATGCTGCCCTCGCCGCGCGGATCCTCGAAGCAGGGCAGGGCAAGTTCGACCGGTTCGTAGTCGCCGGTCTCCAGCAGCGAGAGGGCGGGATCGAGGTCGCCGAGCTCGAGGTTCCAGTTGCCCGGGCCGTCGTCGGAGTAGCGGTAGCCCATCGACCCTTTCGGCACCGCCGGGGCACCGGTCGCCTTGTCCCAGATCACGGTCTTGAACGAGTCGTGGACGCTGGTCGAGCTTGCCGAGACCTCGGAATCGGTTTCGACAAGCTCAACCGGCGATGACGCCAGGTCTTGGGCCGTCAGGAACTTGGACGCCGTCAGGCCGTGGCCGTCCGGGTGCTCGACGAGCTTCACCAGCATGCCCAGGTCGGTGTACTGGCGGACGTAGTCGCGGAAGAACGGCGTCTGGGAGTCGACGTAGTGCTCCTTGAGGATGACGTGCCCCATCGCCATCGCCAGGGCGGCGTCGGTGCCGGCCTGGGCGGGCAGCCACTCGTCGGCGAATTTCACGTTGTCGGCGTAGTCGGGGGCGACCGTGACCACCTTGGTGCCGCGGTAACGCACCTCGGCCATCCAGTGGGCATCCGGCGTCCGGGTGACCGGAATGTTGGAGCCCCACATCATCAGGTAGGTGGCGTCCCACCAGTCGCCGGACTCGGGGACGTCGGTCTGGTCGCCGAAGACCTGCGGCGAGGCCACCGGCAGGTCGGCGTACCAGTCGTAGAACGACGTCATCGCGCCGCCGATCAGGTGGTTGAACCGGGTGCCGATCGCGTGGGAGACCATCGACATGGCCGGGATCGGGCTGAACGAGACGCACCGGTCGGGGCCGTAGTTCTTGATCGTGTTGACATAGGACGCGGCGGCGATCTCGATCGCCTCGGCCCAGCTCATCCGGACCAGGCCGCCCTTGCCGCGGGCCTGCTGGTAGCGGCGCCGCTTGACCGGGTCGGTGGAGATCTCGCGGAAGGCCTCGACCGGGTCGCCCAGGCGCTGCTTGGCCTCCCGGTACAGCTCCAGCAGCACGCCGCGTCCGTACGGGTAGCGGACCCGTGTCGGGCTATAGGTGTACCAGGAGAACGCGGCCCCGCGGGGGCAACCACGGGGCTCGTACTCGGGACGGTCGGGACCGGTCGACGGGTAGTCGGTCTGCTGGGACTCCCAGGTGATGATGCCGTCCTTGACGTACACCTTCCAGGAGCACGAGCCGGTGCAGTTCACCCCGTGCGTGGAGCGAACCACCTTGTCGTGGCTCCAGCGGTCGCGGTAGAAGACGTCGCCGGCACGGCCGCCCTGGCGGAACACGGCGCGGCTGTCATCGGTCTCGTCCCACTTGGTGAAGAACCTGCCCAGCTTCAGCAGCGCGTCGGCTGCCGGCCCGTCCAGGTGTGCGCGCGCAGTGGTCATAATGCTTGCTTATCAAGCTGGCGAGCGCATGTCTTTTTTTTAACGAAAGTCTTGCGAATAACCCTACTCGGCCGGTGGCGGGTCGGTCGGCCAGTAGTGCTCCTCGTTCACCGCACGTGCGCCGAAAATCGCCTGCCCGACCCGCACGCACGTCGCTCCCTCGGCGACCGCCGTCTCGAAGTCGCCGGACATTCCCATCGAGAGTTCGCCGGCCCCGATCAGCGCCTCGTCGGTCTCGCGGACGCGGTCGCGCAGCGTCCGGAGCCGGACGAAGCAGGCCCGCACGGCCGCGAGGTCGCTGCTGAACAGGGCGAGCGTCATCAGGCCCCGGACGCGCAGGCCGGAATAGGGGGCCAGCTGCTTCAGGAAGCCGGGCACCTCCTCGGCCGTCAGCCCGTACTTGGACTCCTCGGCGGAGGTGTTCACCTGGACGTAGACGTCGAGGCCGCGGCCGGCCGCCTGCAGCCGGCGATCCAGCGCCTCGGCGATCCGCAGGCTGTCCAGCGCCTGGAACTCGTCGGCGAACGCGGCCACGTCGCGGGCCTTGTTGGTCTGCAGGTGGCCGATCACCGACCAGGAGATGCCCAGGTCGCGCAGGTTCTCGGACTTCCGCTTGGCCTCCTGCACCTTGTTCTCACCCAACTGGTGCATGCCGGCGGCGACGGCGTTGCGCAGCCGGTCCTCGGGCACCGTCTTGCTGACCGGCAGCAGCCGGACCTCGGCGGGGGAGCGACCCGCCCGCCGCGCCGCCGCGTCGATCCGGGCGCGCACGGACGCCAGGTTGCGCGCGAAATCCTCCACGGAGCTCGCGATCGGGTAGAGCGGTGCGTCGGAGGGGTCGGATGACATGGTCTCCACGCTAGCGATCCTTGGTCGTTCAGGGATGGGTCCGGCGGGGCGACAGGTCCGGAGGCTCGAGCGGCAACCGGGCGTCGATGCGCCAGCCGTCGCTGGTCGGGCCGGCGGACGCCCATCCGCCCAGTTCCTCGGCATGCTCGGTGACGAAGCGCAGGCCGGCGCCCGGATGGTAGCCATCGGGCGCGGCCCCGTCGTCCTGGACGGCGATCGCCAGTTCGTCGCCGTCGATGCTGAAGCGGACGCCGACCCGGCCGGCGGTCGAGTGGCGGCGGGCATTCGTGATGCCCTCGGCCGCGATCCGGTACGCGGCCAGTTCGACCGCAGGGCTCAGCGGCGGCAGGGCTTCCGCCGTCACCTCGACCCGGGGACTGCCCCGGCCGGACAGCTCTTCGAGGGCGGCGACGAGGCCCTTCTCATCGAGGGCGAGGGGACGGAGGCCGTAGACGACCCGGCGGACATCCTGCAGCGCGGCGGCGACATCGCCACGCGCCGAACGGAGCAGCTCGCGGGCCTGTGCCGGTTCGGTCTCGACCAGATTCGATGCGGCATCGATGTACATCGCGGCCCCGGTCAGTGTTGGGCCGAGTCCGTCGTGGAGTTCACGATGGAGAAGCTGTCGTTCCCGTTCGCGGGCCTGCGCGGTCTGAGCCCGCGAGCGACGGATCTCGGCGATGAGGTCTCGCTCGCGCAGCACCGCGTCGACGGCGCTGGCCACCAGGCCCAGCACCGTGCGGTCGTCCTCGTGCAGGCGACGTTCGCCGGGCCGGAGGGTCACCACGAACTGTGCGTCGTCCCCGATCGGGAGCGTCGCGTGGATCGGCTCGTCCGGTTCTGCTCCGGCCTCGGCCAGCGTCCCCGAAGAGGAGGCCAGGACGAGCCTGGGGAGTCGCAGGCTGCGCCGCACCTCGGCGACCAGGGCGTCCAGCCCACCCGCCGAGCGAGCCTGCGACGCGACGCCGACCGGGTCGTCGCGGGAACCGAACAGAGCGCGCTGCACCACGCGCTGCAGGACCTGCCGGAGCGGCACGAAGACCATCGCGACGACGACCGCGGCCAGCAGCGTGCCCGTGCGGTCGGCACTCGGCGGCAGGATCAGCGCCAAACCGGCCGCGGTGCCGGCGAACAGCGCCGTGATCGAGGTGATCAGGATGAGGTAGAGCAGGGTGCGGGAGAGCACGAACCGGATGTCGAGCAGCCGGTAACGCACGATCGCGATCATGATGGCGATGGGGATCAACACGACGCTGAGCAACGACAGGATCGGCCCGTCGCTTGTCGCCGCCCGCGGCAGGTTGATCACCAGCATGGCCACGAGTGCGAGCAACAGCCAGAGCAGCTGTCGGCGCGTGCGCTCGTCGCCGCGCCGGTAGCGCAGCACGAGCGCCACGAGGACCAGCGGGAACGCGGGGAGGGAGAGCAGCCCGACGGCGGATTCCAGCGTCGCCATCGGGATGCCTTCGATGGCCAGCAGCGGACGCGAGGCCGGCTCGCCGGGGAGGACGTCGTACGGATTGATCAGGCTCAGCAGCAGCCCGGCGATGCCCATCGCGATCAGGTAGGCGGCAGCGGCCAGCCATCGCCTGCCGGGCAGGCGTCCGTCCGGGAAGAGCAGCAGTGCGAGCAGCGCCAGCGACGGCAGGCCGAGGCTCCAGGTGCCGAGATAGAACCCCGACATCAGCCTGGTGAGCTCCGACGGCCAGCCCAGCATGACACCGAGCCGGAGCGCGGGGCCGAGCGCGGCCGAGACGAGGTGGGCGGTCCCCGCGATCACGAACACCGGACCCACGGCGTTCCGCGGCCGATGCCACCCGATCGGCGCGCCCGACCCGACCAGCGCCAAGCCGATCACGAGATTGGTGAGGGTGTAGCTGTCGACCCAGTCGTCCCAACCCCAGCCCAGCGCGAGCGCGGCGCTGGCCGCACACGCGGCCAAAGCGATCGCGAACGCACAGCTCGCGACCGTCCACGTCGATGAGGCACGCACCGGCTGCGCGCCGAGCACGACCGCCATGCGGTCATTGTCGCCGCACCGCGATCGGCACGGGTAGGGGCCTGCCCCCACCTGAATGGGAGGCCGACCGCGAACGCGGCGGGAAAGGTCCCGCCCGACCGGGATCCTGGCCCCTGCCCCGGCGTCGCGCACGGGACGACAGTGATCGTGTCCCGTCGGGCACCCCGCGCCGACAACAGGGGACGCGAAGGAAGGGACCTCCGATGTCCACCACGACTGTCGCGGCGCCGAAGCGCCGCTTGCTGCTGACCGGTCTCATCGTGGCAGCCGCCGTTGCCGCGATCGAACTGGTCGGCAGCCTCACCGGGCTCGCCGACTCCGACGGCGTCGGCCTGATCATCGCCCTCGCGACCGTGCTCCTCGCTCTCGCCACGCTCGTGCTGGTGCCCATGGCCCGGCGCGGACGTCGCGGGCCGGCCCTCGCCGTCGCGGGAACCCGGGTGGTCGCCTCGCTCTTCGGGCTTCCCGCCTTCTTCATCCCGGGGGTGCCGGCGGTTGGGGTGATCGCCGCGGCCTCCGGCATCGTGATCGCCGTCGGCGTTGCGATCTGCGTCGTCTCCGGAAGCGAGGGCCGAGCATGAGCGCCCTCGAGCAGCAGGCGACGACCCGGCGAAGCGAGCGCGAGCCCCGTGATCTTCGTTCGTTCCGGCGCGTGCTCGGCGCGGTTCTGATGCCGGTCGGCCCGGCGATCGTCGCCGTGCTACGACTGATCGGCCAGGACGACACCCACCTCGGGGAGCGGATCGCCGGGTCCCCGGACGCCCAGATCTGGTACGGCCTGGCGGGATGGCTGGTCCTGTTCACCCTGGTGCCGGGCGCCTACGCGGCGGTGCATTTCGCCCGCCGGCGGCGTCCGGTGCTCGCGGCGTGGACGGGCGCCTTCCTGATCCCCGGCTACCTGGGGATGACGGCGCTGATCGCCCCCGAGGCGGCGGCCCACGCCGGTCTCGCCATCGGCCTTTCTCCCGGGGCCGCCTCGGAACTGGCCGCGGCCGCGTACGGAGCCCCGGGAGTCGCGGTTCCCGTGCTCGTCTTCGTGCTCGGCCACGTCGTCGGCACGTTCCTGCTCGGCGTCCTCGCGATTCGGGCCCGGCTGATGCCCGTGGTGTTCGGCGCGGTGCTCGCGCTGTCGCAGCCGGTGCACGTGGCGGCGACGGTCCTCGGGCTTCCCTGGCTCGACTTCCTCGGCTGGGGCGCGACCGCGCTCGGCATGGCGCTGTTGGGCCGGCAGCTGCTGCGGATGCCGGACGACGAATGGGATCTTCCGCCGGAACCGGCGTCCGATCGCGGCGCGGGCTAGCGGCCGAGCCCGAGCCCGGCTTCCCTGGCCTGCACGATCGCCTCGGCGCGGGAGGCGACACCGAGCTTCAGGAAGATCGCCGAGATGTGGTTGCCCACGGTCTTGGGCGCGATCCCGAGCCGATCGGCGATCGCCGCGTTCGATACGCCCCGGGCGAGCAGTTCGGTCACCTCGCGCTCGCGATCGGTGAGTTGCGGCAGCGGCGTCGGCGGGGTCGCCGAGCGGCGGAGGATCCGCTCGACCACGCCGTGGCTGAAGATCGTGGCACCCGCGGCCACCGTTCGGATCGCGCGTTCGATCTCCTCCTGCTCGGCGCCCTTCAGCAGGTAGCCGCGGGCGCCGGCGGCGAGCGCCTCGGTGATCAGCGTTTCCTCGTCGAACATGGTGAGCACCAGGATCGCCGTGCCGGGATGACCGGTGGCGATCCGGCGAATCGCTTCGACGCCGTCCATGCCGGGCATCCGCAGGTCCATCACGATCACGTCGGGTCTGAGCAGCGCGACCTCGCGGAGCGCCGCCGCACCGTCGCCGACCTGGCCGACCACCGTGATGCCGGGCAGGGTGTCCAGCAGCGCGATCAACCCACCGCGCACCACCGGATGATCGTCGGCGAGCAACACCCGGATCGGCATACGGCCAATTGTGGATGTGCGGACCAACGCCGGCATAGGGGCAGACCCCCACGCCGGGGGCGATGCCGTTTCCCTTGGACGGTGGGCAGGGGGAGGATGGTGCCATGCGTTCCGATGATCCGGCGAGGATGGAACAGATGCGGACCTGGCTGCGGCAGGTCGCGGCGGCGCTCGACCTCGACCCGCGGCTCGTCCTCGATCACGAGGAGGAGTTGCTCGGGCTGGTCGCGGCGGTGGCGCACGGGCCGACCCGGCCGGGAGCGCCCCTCACCGCCTTCCTGGTCGGGGTGGCCGCCGGACGCGGCGCCGAGGTGCCGCCCCTGACCGCACGGGTGGCGGCGCTGGTCGACGAGGGCGACTGGCCGGAGGCCCGGCGTCAGGTCCGGCCGACGAGCAGGTAGCCCAGGTACACTGCGTAGCCGGCGACCATCAGCGTGCCCTCGGTGCGAGACAGCCGGCGTCCGCTGAGGAACAGCGGAATGCAGAGCAGACAGACCGCGACCATGATCGGCAGGTCGATGTGCAGCAGGAAGTCGTCGATCGGGCCGGAGCCGTGCGCCACCAGCACCGGGACGCCGAGGATCAGCGTCAGGTTGTAGACGCTGGAGCCGATCAGGTTGCCGACGGCGATGTCCCGGTCGCCGCGGATCGTCGAGACCAGCGCGGTCACCAGCTCCGGCGCCGAGGTGCCGATGGCCACCACGGTGAGCCCGATGAAGGCGTCCGAGACGCCGACCAGCCGGGCCAGTTCGACCGATCCGCGCACCAGCCAGTCGGCGCCGACCACGATCACCGCGATGCCGACGCCCAGCAGCAGCGCGAACCAGAGCGCGCGCAGGCGTCCGTACTCGGCGGGGGCGGTGACCCGCGCCGCGACCGACACGTCGGCGGCCAGTTCGGCCGCCCGGCTGGCGTTCTCGCGGCGCGTCCACCAGCCGAGGCCGACCGTGTAGCCGATGGCGGCGATCACCAACGGGACGCCCTCCCAGATCTGGAGCTGGCCGTCCAGGCTGAGCAGGTAGACCAGCACCGCGACGATCGCCATGCCGGGCAGGTCGAGCACGAGGGTGCGACGCTCGAAGTCGATCGGCCGGATGGCGGCGCACAGCCCGAGGATCAGCAAGAGGTTGACGATGTTCGTGCCGGCGATGTTGCCGACCGCCAGCGACCCGGCGTTCACTCGCATCGCGTCGATGCCCACGGCGAGCTCGGGTGCGCTGGTGCCGATGGACACGATGGTGAGGCCGATGATCATCGGCGGGACGCCCAGCAGCCGGGCCAGCAAAGAGCCGTAACGGACGACCAGCTCGGCGCCCGCGATCAGAGCGACGAGTCCTCCGACCACGAGCAGGACGACCATGGCTCACCCTACTGGGATACCGCCGCCGTCCGCACGAATTGGCTTGTCGGAACCGGCGCGATCGGGGTCGTGCCCGGACGCCCGTGGTCAGTCGGTCGGCGGGCGCTCGGCGTCGTCGATCAGGGCCGCGGCCCGCGCTATCGCCTCGGACAGTTCCACCACGTGCTGTTCCCGGTCGAGCGCACCCATGGCGGTGACCGTCCGCAGCTGCGCCTCGCCGCCGGAGGCGTCCAGGATGTGCATCCGGTGGAAGCGGATGATCACGACGGCGACGTCGGTGACGCCGGTGACCAGGTCGGTGAACCGGTTCGCGTCGCCGTAGAACAGGGCGCCGTCGACGCGGAAGATGCCGATCCGGTCCCGCAGGCGCTCCTGGGCCGGCGGGTAGTCGATGACCCCCTCGCGGGTGTCGGCGGGCAGGTACTGGCGGCGGACGATCGAGTACTTGGCCATGTGCCGCAGGCTCATCACCGCGGCCATCGCCGCGCCCAGCAGCACCGCCATCACCAGGTCGAGGAAGATGGTCGCCAGCAGGGTGAGCACGAAGGTGTTCCGGTCGGCCCGGGTGGTCCGGAAGATCGTCCGGAACACTGCCGGATTCACCATCCGCAGCGCGACCACCACCAGGACGCCGCCCAGCGCCGCCAGCGGGATCCGCGCCACGATCGGCCCGAGCGCCAGCATGATCACCAGGAGCAGCACGGCGTGGGTGACGGACGCCAGCCGCGTCCGGCCCCGGAGCGGACGTTGACCGCGGTGCGGGCGATGGCCCCGGTGGCCGGCAGGCCGCCGAAGATGCCGGAGGCGACGTTGGCCAGTCCCTGGCCGAGGAGTTCCCGGTCGGGTTGGGTGCGGGGGAGGTCGGGCATCATGCCGTCCGCGACCCGGGCCGAGAGCAGCGACTCCAGGGCCGCCAGGGCGGCCACCGCCAGGGCGGGCGCGGCCAGGTCACGGATCGTGGCCAGGTCGACCGACGGCAGCACGGGGGCCGGCAGGCCGGCCGGGAGCGCACCGATCCGGTCGACCGGCAGGGCGGCGATCTCCACCACCAGGGTGGCCACGAGGATCGCGATCAGCGAGATCGGCAGCCGCGGGAAGCGGCGTCCGGGAGATGCAGGGCGATGGTGACCGCCGCCACGATCAGCGGCGGGACCGCCGCCGCCCAGTCGGTGTGCAACAGCGTCTGGTAGGTCGCGACCAGGGTGGATTCGGATTCGCCCTTGGGTGAACCCAACAACAGCGGGAACTGTTGCAGCAGGATGATCACGCCGATGCCGGTGGTGAAGCCCTCGACCACCGGGAACGGCACCATCTCGATCGCCCGCCCCATCGCGGTGAGACCCATCAGGATCACCATCACCCCGGCCATCACGGCCAGCAACGGCACCTGCTGGACGCCGTACTGGGCGATCACCGGCAGCAGCACGACGGTCATCGCGCCGGTCGGGCCGGAGATCTGCAGGTGGCTGCCGCCGAACACGGCGGCGACGATCCCGGCGACGACGGCGGTGATCAGGCCGGCGGCCGCGCCGACCCGGACGCCACACCGAAACCGAGCGCGAGGGGGAGCGCGACGATGCCGACGGTCACGCCGGCGAGCAGGTCGCGTCCCCAGGAGCGGGGCAGCTCGGCGTAGTCGGAGCGGCGCGGCCAGAGCCCCTTGAGGCTGATCAGGTGCTCGCCGACGAGGCCGACGGCCTCTGCCAGGTTCTCGCCGGCGCTGGCTCGGGTCGGCTGGATGCGGTAGTCGCGTTTCACTGTGCTCGGCCCGTGTTCACGGCGAGTGAGCCTACTCCCGAGCGGTGACGGCGGTGTTTCCGTCCGGTGCGCTACCGGGCGAGCAGGCCGCGGGTGGGCGGTGACCAGAGGGTGTGGCCGCGGCGTCCCCAGCCGGTGAGCAGCTGGTTGGCCGCCTGCCAGCCGGTGCTGGCGGCCCGCTCCATCAGGGCGACCGGCAGGTCGCAGCGGACCAGGTCGCCGGCCAGGACGACGCGGGCATCCGGCGTGGTCACGGTGGGCCGGTCCGCCCAGGGGGTGGTGTCCACCAGCGGGCAGTCGGCCTCGACCAGCCACTCCTCGGCGACCACCGGAGCGCCCGCCAGCGAGGGCCGGACGCGTTCGGCCTCGGCCCACAGCCGGGCGCGGGTGACGGGGCCCGGATCGGCGAGCGCGTAGCCGTGCACCTCGATCACCGCGCCATCGTTCCGCGCCGCCCAGCCGGCGGCGCCGGCCTCGAAGGCGTCCAGCCGCGAGACGTTGTCCAGCGGTCCGTACCCGCTGGTGGCCAGGAAGGCCGGCACACCCGGCTGCGGACGGCCGAGCCAGCGGCGTCCGACGGCGAACGGTGGCGCGACCCGTAGCCGGGCGATCCGGTCGCGCCACTCGGGGTCACCCAACCCGTCCGAATCCCGCACGAGCCGCTGCAGCGCGGCGGTGTCGAGGGCCAGAACGACCGCGTCCGCCCGCTCCTGGCCCTGCTCATGGACGATCCGGACGCCGCCGGAATCCGGCCCGATCTCGCTCACCCGGACGCCGCAGCGGGTCTCGACGCCCAGCCGGGCCAGGTAGCGCCCCAGCGGCGCCCACAGCGCGGTGTCGTAGTCGTCGTCCGGGACGTCGAACAGCAGCCCTTCGGCGCTGCCCAGGAAGTAGGTGTGGAACATCGCCAGCAGTTCCCCGCCGGAGAACTCGCGCGGGTCGGCGAAGAAGCTGCGGGCGAACACCTCGAGAGCCAGGTGCCGGGCTCCGTCGGGGAACCGGAGCCGGTCGAGCACCTCGGCGGCGCTGGTGCCGTCCTGCTCCGAGTAGGTGCCGGGGAAGTCGACCCGCAGCAGGTCGACGGCGGCGCGGACGTCCACACCGGCCAGATCCCGGATCCGGAAGGTGGGGCTGAGCGCCACGAAGCCGAGGATGCTCCACGGCGGCGTCCGGGGGATTCGGGCGAAGGAGTCGGTGGGTCCGCCGGCCAGCGTCAGCGGGTAGTCGGCGAGCGGAACCAGCCGTTCCAGGGCGGGGTCGGCGCGGCGCAGCAGGGCGCGCAGGTTGTAGTACTGCCGGAAGAAGGCATGGAAGCCGCGGCTCATCGTCCGTCCGCCGTCGACCGGCCAGGCCCGGACCCGGCCGCCCAGCTCGGCGCGCGCCTCCATCAGGGTGACCGCGACGCCGCGTTCCGCCAGCCCGGTGGCGGCGGCCAGCCCGGCGATCCCGCCGCCCACCACGACGACTCGGGGACGCTCGGGCCCGGTGCCATCCGGCGCCGGCGGATCGACCCGGACGGCGCGCCGGTCGCGTCCGGGACGCCAGGGCCTCACGATGCACCCCGGGAGTCGCGACGTCCGGTGACCTCCCAGACGATCAGGCTGGCGGTGATCAGCGCGAAGCCGAAGCCGAAGTCCTCGATCGGGATGTCCCACGGAAACCTGACTCCCGAGAACTGCTCCGGGTGGTAGCTGACGATCGGCGCGGACAGCTTGGTCAGCCAGCCGTCGACCAGCACCTGGAAGAAGAACATGATGGCCAGCGCCAGCCAGTACTGCGCCTTGGCGAAGATGCCGGTGCGGGCCCACAGCAGCTCGGCCAGGATGACGACCAGGATCGCCAGCACGGTTCCGAACGTGTACTCAGGCATCGGCGGCGTCCGATCGGCTCCGCCGGCCGCGCAGGATGGTGCCGACCGCCTCGTAGGTGAGCAGCCCGCAGATCGGGATGACCAGGAAGAACACCACCTCTTCGAGGGGGATGTGGCCGGGCAGCAGGATGCCGGTGGTGTAGTCGGGCGAGAAGGTCCAGTGGTCGCGGCGGATCGCGAACAGGTCCCAGGCGATGAACAGCAGCGCGACCGGCACCACCGCCAGCAGCAGACGGCGCGGCCGCCGGTAGACCCGGGCGGCGAGCCAGAACTCCAGCGGCAGCGTGAGCAGCAGGCAGCCGGCCATCAGGGCCAGGTACTGGAACCGGTCCACCTCAGCGGCCCGTCCCGGCCGTGACCGTCGCGGCGCCCGGCGCGTGCACGAAGGCGCCCAACGCCGTCGCCGCCTTGGTCAGGGACGGGACCCGGGCACGTCCGGTGAAGACGTCGTAGTCGCGGGCCTCGATCCGGCCCAGGATCGCCGAGTAGAGCCGGTGCGCGGTCGCCACGCAGCGGGCGGACGCGGGCGGCAGCAACGCGATCCCCGGCTCGGCTTCCCGGTACAGCTCCCGGGCCCGCTCGATCTCGAACCGCATCAGGGCCCGCCAGGAGTCGTCCACCGTGCGCCGGAACGGGTCGGCGCCGAAGCGGCGGAGATCGGCCTGGGGCAGGTAGACCCGGCCGCGGTCGAGATCCTCACCGACGTCGCGCAGGAAGTTGGTGAGCTGGAACGCCAAGCCGAGGGCGCGGGCCGGGGCGACGGCACGGGGAGAGGTGGGTTCGAGCACGGGCAGCATCATCTCGCCGATCACCGCCGCCGAGCCCTCCATGTAGCCGCACAGCTCGTCGAAGGTCTCGTAGCGGGTGACGTCGAGATCCATCGCCATCGCGTCGAAGAACCGGTCGAAGCACTCGTGCCCGATGCCGCAGCCGGCGACGGTGTGCGCGACCGCGGCCAGCACGTCGTCGCCCGGACGCGGGTCGCCGGCCAGCGCCTGGGCGAACCGGGCCCGGAAGTCGGTCAGCGCGGCGCGGGTGGCCGTGGTGTCGCCGGTGGTGGCGCCCGGGGCGTCCACGATGTCGTCGGCCAGCCGGCACAGCGCGTAGACGGCGTGCACGTGGCGCCGCCGCGACCGCGGCAGCAGCAGCGCACCCCAGTAGTAGGTGGTTCCGTAGGTCCGGGTGAGCCTGGTGCATTCGGCGTAGCCACGATCCAGTGCGGCGGCCGTCATCGGGGGGCTCCCAGGTAGTCGCGGACGCGGCGCGCGGCCAGTTCGCCGCTGATCAGCACCATCGGGATGCCCACGCCCGGGGTGGTGCCGGTGCCGGCCAGGAACACCCCCGGCCGCCGCCGTTCCAGGTTGGGCGGGCGGAACGGGCCGGTCTGGGCGAAGCCGTGCGCGAGGCTGAACGGCGTCCCGGCGGCCATCCCCTGGGCGGCCCAGTCGGCGGGCGTGACCAGGGCCTCGGTGACGATGTCGGTGGGGTAGCCGTGGCGTTGCAGGAACTCCAGCAGTCGGTCCCGCAGCCGCGGACCCTCGGTCGTCCAGTCCTGGCCGCCGGTCAGGTTCGGCACGGGTTCGAGCACGTACAGCACGCTATGCCCGGCCGGCGCCATTCCAGGGGCGTCGATGGTGGGCATGGTGACCAGCCGGGACGGGTCGCTCATCAGCTCCTTGTGGGTGATCAGCTGCTCGAACGCCGTCCGCCAGGCCTCGCCGAAGTGAATGGTGTGGTGCGCCGCCTCGGCGGGCGGCCCGCCCCGGACGCCCAGGTGCCAGACCACCGCCGAGGGCGAGTAGGTCCCGGCCCGCGCCGCGCGCGGCGGTCGCAGGTCGGGCAGCAGGGTGCGATAGGCGGTCGGCAGGTCGACCGTCAGCACGACGGCGTCCGCGATCAGCTTCTCGCCGCCGGCCCGGACGCCGGCGACCCGCCCCTGCGCGTCGGTGAGGATCGCCTCGGCCGGGCTCTGGTAGCGCAACTCGGCGCCGGCCGTCTCGAGTGCCGCGGCGAGCGTGCGCGGGACGGCGTGCATGCCGTCGGCCGGGAACCAGACGCCGCTGATCGAATCCATGTAGGTGATCACCGCGTACAGCGCCAGCGCGTCGTCGGGTGCCAGCCCGGCGTACATGGCCTGGAAGGTGAACAGCCGGACCAGCCGGTCGTCGGCGAAGCGGCGGCGGACGGTCGGCCCGAGGCGTCCGAAGCCGCCCAGCCGGATCAGCCGGGCGGCCGCGGCCGGATGGGCGAGCAGGTCGAGCGGGCCGTCGAAGTTGCGGGCGATGAAGTGCGGGACCTCGACGTCGTTGAGTTCCTCCAGCCAGTCGACGAACCCGGTGAAGGCGTCGGCGTCCGCGACCGAGACCCGCTCGGCGATCTCCCGGGCCATCGCCGGCACCGAGGCGCGGACGTCGATCCTGGAGCCGTCGGCGAACCGGGCCCGGTAGCCGGGGTCGAGCCGGCGCAGCCGCAGCGGATCCAGGCTGCCGCCGATCTTCTTCAGCGGCTTCTCCAGCAGGTCGGGCATGGTCAGCACGGTCGGGCCGGTGTCGAAGGTGAAGCCGTCCGCGTGCAGGATGCCGTTGCGCCCACCCGGGTGGGCCTCGCGCTCGACGACGGTGACGTCGTGCCCGTCGGCGACCAGGTGGCAGGCGGCGCTCAGGCCGGACAACCCGGCGCCGATCACGATCACCCGGCTCATGACTCGCGCCACGCCAGCCGGCCGACCAGGTCGCCCAGTCCCTCGGCGGCCCGGCGATCGATCAGCGGTGAGGCCAGCGCGCGTTCGGCGGCCAGCACGGACGCCGTGATCAACTGCTCGACCTCGTCGATCACTCCGGTGCGTTCCAGTTCGGCGCACAGGGCGGCGACCTCGTCGGCGGTGACCGCATCGCGTCCGATCCGGCGCAGTTCGAGGCGCCAGGACGGGCTGAACCGTTCCTCGGCCAGCGCCAGCAGCACCGTCGGCTTGCCGGCGAGCAGGTCGTCGCCGACCGGCTTGCCGGTGCAGGCCGGGTTGCCGACCACCCCGAGGACATCGTCGCGCAGCGCGAACGCCTGCCCGGCATGGTGGCCGTACTCGTGCAGCACCGCGAGCAGGTCGGGCTCGGCGCTCGCGGCCAGTGCGCCGAGCTGCAGCGGGCGCCCCACCGTGTACGCGCCGGACTTGGTCCGGGCCACCTCCTGCGCGTGCCGCAGGTCACGACGTCCGTTCGCGGCGCCGACCAGGTCGCGGCCCTGGCCCATCATCAACTCGATCGCCATCGTCCGCCAGGCCGCCCGCAACGGTTCCGGCAGGCCGCCGGCCAGCAGGTCCGCCTCGCTGTGCAGCAGGTCGCCGACCAGGATCGCGATGTTCTCCGCGTACCGCTGCGGCTCGCCGAGCCCGCCGAGTTCGCGGTGCTCGGCGCGCGCCACCGCGTGCACCGACGGTTTGCCCCGGCGGGTGTCGGAGGCGTCCATCACGTCGTCGTGGACCAGCGCGAAGCAGTGCAGCAGCTCGAGCGCGGCTCCCAGCCGGACCAGGTCGCCATGCCCCCGGCCATGGTCGAGGCCGCCGGCCGCGACCCAACCCCAGTGCGCCATCCGCGGGCGGAGCAGCTTGCCGGGTGCCGTGGCGAAGTCGCGCACCAGGGCGAGGACCGAGTCGGTGTGCAGCACGCCGGGCCGCGGGGTGACCGAGCGGGCCAGCGCGTGCCACTGGCCGCTCAGCTGGTCGAGGGTGGTCTCGATCAGGGCCAGCACGGCCTCCACTGTCTCGGCGTCGCTGGTCAGGGCCAGGTCGACGGGCGAGGGCTGCTGGGCGGAACGGGTGGGCAGGCTCATGCGACACCCTCCTCCGCCGCCAGCGCGGACGCCAGCAGGGGCACCTGCAGCACCGCCCACGGGCTGAGCAGCTGCGGGAGCTCGGCGGCGGCCCGGACCAGTGCCGTCCAATCGACCCAGGCGGCGTCCATCACCTCGGCGGGGTCGGGCGCCAAGCGTGCGGGGTCGAACCGGCCCACCCACACCGGGCACGACTCGTGCTCGACGATGCCTCCGGCATCGACGGCGCGGTAGCCGAACGAGGCGAGGATCAGGCGCAGGTCGCTGGGCGGGTGGCCGAGCTCGTCGGCGACCCGCCGTTCGACGGCGTCGCGGGGCGGCTCGCCCGGCCGGGGATGACCGCAGCAGCTGTTCGTCCAAACGCCGGGCCAGGTCCGCTTGGCCAGCGCCCGCCGGGTCAGCAGCACCCGCCCCGCGTCGTCGAAGAGGTAGCTGGAGAAGGCCAGGTGATAAGGGGTGTCACGGGTGTGGACGGTGTCGCGGTCGGCGGTGCCGCAGGGTCGTCCGGACGGGTCGAGGAGCACCACCTGGTCAGCCACGACCGCTCCTCGCGGGTGCGTTCGTCGGCGTCCGGTGGCCGGAGGGCGCTGGTCCGCGGTTCCGGACGACCGCGGTCACCGCGAGGATCGCCAGCGCCGCCAGGATCGCCGCGGCGGCGGCCGGAAGGGACTCGGGCCGGCCGGTGAGGCGTCCCACCGCGATCCAGCCCAGGGCCCAGGCCATCGCGGCGGCGACCGCCCAGCGTCCGCCGAGGCGCACGGCGAACCATGCCCCCAGCAGCGCGGCGACGCCGAGAACGGCGACGGCGAGCACGTTCGACCAGACGGGTCCGGGATTCACGCCACCGGCGACCAGCACGGCGGTGGCGTTGGCCACACTGGCGACGCTGACCCAGCCGAGATAGACGCCGAACGTGCCGTCGACGACGACCGCCTCGATCGGCGAGGCCGGCGGGCTCTCGTCGAGACGGCGCACCAGGACGCCGAGCACACCGGCCAGCGTGAGGATCACCAGCACGCTCAGCCAGAGCCAGCCCAGCTGGGTGACGCCGAGCCACGCCGCGTTGAGAACCATCGAGGCCGCGGCGAGCCAGGCGATCCGGGCGGCGCGCCGGGACGCGCCCGCCCGCCACTGCCAGACCAGGTAGCCCAGCAGGCCGAGGTAGATCAGCGACCAGATCGAGAACGCCGGGCCGGCGGGGGTGACCAGGGTGGCGTCGGCGGCGAAGGCTCCGCCGGACGACTCCTCGACCCGGGTGCCGAGCAACCCGAAGCCGGCCAGGGTACCCAGCACCATCACCGCGGCACAGGCGGTGACGATGCCCGCCCGCCAGGTCGGAGTCGATGTCAAAGCTTGCTCCCATCGCATCGCGCCAGCACTGAACACAGAGACTGCCCTATGCCGCAACCTTGGACAAGATTCGTCGGCAACATTACACACTTCGGGGTGCAAGTCATCGCCTTCCGGCGGCTTCGAACCCTAGACTCGCGGGCGAGATGGTCACGATCAGTCAGGCAGCGCAGCTCACCGGGGTGGCCGAGCACACGCTGAGGGCCTGGGAGCGCCGCTACGGGGTGTTCCAGCCCTCGCGCACGCCCGGCGGCTACCGGGTCTACGGCGACGACGTGCTGTACCGGATCAGGACGATGAAGGACCTGGTCTCGACCGGACTGTCCCCGCGCGAGGCGTCCGACGAGGTCCGCCGGCTGGCGGCGACCGTGCCGTCCGCCGAGCCGGACGCCGCCGCTGAACTCATCGCGTCGCTCGCCCGGCTGGACGCCACCCTCGCCCAGCGCATCATCGACGAGCAGTTCGCGCTGCGCAGCTACGAGGCCGTGGTCGACGACTGGCTGATGCCGGCGATGGCGCGGGTCGGATCGGCCTGGGCGTCCGGAGCGATCTCCGAGGCCGGCGAACACCTGGTCGCCCACGTGGTGATGCGCCGGCTGGCCGCCGCCTTCGACGCGGTCGGCCCGAATCCGCCGACGGCACCGGCGATCGTCGGGGCGCCGTCCGGCATCACCCACGAGCTCGGCCTGATGGCCTTCGCGGTCGCGCTGCGGCGGGCCGGGGTGGCCACCATCTATCTCGGTTCCGACGTACCGCCGGGGGCGTGGGCCGAGGCGGTCGGCACCACGGGCGCCGCGATGAGCGTCACCGCCGTCCCGCGCCGTCCGGACGCCCGTCGGGTGGCGGCGCTCTTCGAGCGACTGCGTGTCGATCATCCCGGGGTGCCGCTCGCGGTCGGTGGCCAGTTCCAGCATCTCGCACCGGCGGGGTGTCCTCGGCTGGGCCATCGGATCGCGGGGGCCGCGCGGGCGGTGGCTCAGGAGCCGGCCGGACGATGATCCGGACGCCGGGCCAGGAAGGTGTGCAGGATGCCGCGCTGCCAGCCGGTGACGGCGAGCTGCTCGATGTCGGTGAAGCCGGCCCGGCGCAGCCGGTCGCGCACCACGTCCGTGCTGTCGAAGGCGCGGACGCTGCGCCAGAGATACCGGTACAGCCGGGGCGACCCGCGGACCAGCCAGCTCAGCGGGATCACCACCAGCCAGCACACCAGGGTCCAGACCAGGTCGGCCAGGCGGCGTCCGGCCACCGAGTATTCCTGGATCACCAGCCAGCCGCCCGGGCGCAGTGCGGCGAGGATCGCCGTCAGCACCGCGTCGCGGTCGGCGGCGTCGATGTTGCGCAGCAGGTAGGCGGCCATCACGCCGTCCGCCGGGGGCAGGTCGAGGTCGGCGAGCCGCTGGGCGGGCAGGTGGCGGAACTCGACGCCCGGCGGCCAGGGCTTCGTCTCGGCCTGGGCGAGCATGCCGGCGGAGGCGTCGATGCCGATCACCCGGGCCGACGGCAGGTGCCGGAGCAGCGCGGCCGTGGAGGATCCGGAGCCGCAGCCGAGGTCGAGCAGCAGCGTTGGTGCCGGGGTGAGGCGTTCGGCGAGCCGGCGGGCGGCGGCGTCCAGGTGCCGGTGGTAGCCCGGGTTCATCCCGGTGAGCAGGTCGTAACGGCGGGCCGCGCGGTCGAACGCGTCCGCCAGTTCGGCGGGGGCGACATCCTCCGATTGCTGCATTCCGGCCTCCTTGGGGACTTGCTGATCCTTGCCAACCAGCGCTTCCTGGGCGTGGGTCGAGCTTCGCAGGCCGGTGTCGCGGTGGCAACCGTCCGCCGAGGTGCCGTCCGGTGAGTGGGGTGACTCGGCGCCGGGCGGTGCGACCGGGCGAGCGGGACGCACCCCGGGTCGAGGGGGCCGAGGGCGTGTGGCGCGTCCGGTCGCTGGAGGTCGCCCGGCAGGTGCTGCGCGCCCGGCGGGCCACCACCCAGGCCGGCTTCACCGCCGAGGCGATCCCCAAGGGGTACCTGCGGCACCACCCGATCCTGGTCTCGGACGGCCCGCTGCACGACGAGCAGCGCAGCAAGGTGGCCCGGTTCTTCGCGCCGAAGGTGGTCGAGGAGCGGTATGCGGCGCAGGCGGCGGCGTGCGCGGATCGGCTGCTCGGCGAGGCTCGGGCCGCGGGTGGCTGCCGGCTGGACGAGTTGGCACTGCACTACACGGTCGAGGTGACCGCCGAGGTGGTCGGCCTCACCCACGCCCCGGTGCCGAGGATGGCGCGCCGGCTGGTCAGCTTCTTCAACCAGCCGCCGGTGGACCTCACCCGTCCCGACTTCGGCCGCACGCCGGCGATGTGGGCGAGGGCGGCGGTGAACGCCCTGGTGCCGATCGGCCGGTTCTACCTGGCCGACGTCCGGCCCGCGATCCGGGCGCGGCGCCGGCAGCGGCGCGGCGACGTGATCAGCCATCTGCTCGATGAGGGCTACACCGACGCCGACATCCTGGTCGAATGCGTCACCTACGGCACGGCCGGGATGGT
>CALMIQ010000459.1 GCA_937863965.1 uncultured Micropruina sp. | reverse complement strand
GGTCCGAACTCGGTCGTGCCGCCGAACTCCTTGGCTCGTTGCTCGACGGAGGTCAGCCCGATGCCGGCGGTGAGCACGGCGGGTGGCCCGATGCCGTCGTCGGCCACGGTGATGACCAGGTCGGCTCCCTCATCGCGCAGCGTGACGTGGCACCGGTTGGCTCGGGCGTGGCGGCGGACGTTCGCCACTCCTTCCTGGACGATCCGCAGGACGGCGAGTTGAAGGTCCACGTCGAGGGCGGCGCCGTCGAGGTCCGCTCCGACGACGACCCGGAGGGGGCCATCCTTCACCTCTACCCGCTCCTTGATCAGTGCGACCAGTCCGAGGCGGTCGAGTTCTGGTGGACGCAGATCGTAGGCGAGTTCCCGGACGCGGCCCGCGGTTGCCTGGGCCTTCGTCTCCAGCCTGGCGAGCAGTTCCCGGGCGGTGGCGGCGGAGGAGTCGAGGGCCGTGGACGCGGCGGAGGCGAGGAAGCCGAGGGCGGCGAGAGTCGGCCCGAGGTCATCGTGAAGATCCGCGTGGAGGCGGGCCCGTTCCTCCTCCCGGGTGCGGGTCAGCCGTTCGGCGGCTTCAGCGGCCCGGAGCGCGGACCGTGCTCCGAACAGGGCGGGTGCGGCCAGGCGCGCGACCGTGTCGATGGTGCGTCGGTCGCGGGCCGACACCTGGGTCTCGCCCGCCCGGGGTGCCACCTCGAGCGTCGCGACCTGTTCCCCCTGGAAGACGACCACGTGCTGGTGGGTCCGGGCTCCGCCACCACCTGCTACGGCCGCAGTCGTGGCGTCCACCACGACCGCCGACGACGGGCTGCCGAGGGCGCTCTGCAGGGTGGCCGCCACCGCCGCCGCGATCTCGTCGGGGGTGGCGGCAGCCGCCAGCCGCTCCGACAGGCGACTCAGCGGCCCCCGCGGACCGCGGGCGTAGGCCAGCCGCTCACCCACCCACCTCAGGCCCACCAGGAGCGGCACCACCGCCAGACAGGCAGCCACGGTCGCCCAGCCCGGCGTCCACCCCCGACTCAACCCTGCGAAGTACGCCGCAGCCACCCCGAGCATGGTTCCGGTGCCCGCGACGACGGCCACCACGAGCGGGTCCACCGGCCCGCGCTCCCCGACGATCAGGCCCACCGTTGCGGCCACCGGAACAGCCCACATGGCGACGGTCGCGGCCGCCGCATACCAGGGGTGGGCGAGCAGCCCGGCCCCCGGAACGGGCAGCAGACTGAGCAGCCCCAGACCCAGGAACACCCCCAGCGCTGGAATCAGCCCGAGCAGCAGCCACTTCGTGGCTTGGCGCTCCGCGACCGATGAGCGCCGGCGGTAGCGCCACACCTGCGCCCCGGCCCCGACCGCGAACGCGACGATGAACGCGACCGACGCCGTCGCCGCCAGGCCGACCCAGACGAGCTGTCCCAGAATCGGCACACCTGCACCGGCGAGCAGCAACGCGACCGGCCAAGGCTCTGGGCGGCCCGTGGGGAACACGGCCAGGAATGCCAACCAGGCCACCATCGAGGCGGCCGCGTGCCACACCGTCGGCCCGCCACCGGCCCCGACCATGGCCTGTTGGGTGAGGAGCACCGCGAAGAGGGACGCCAGCGCGATCTCCGCCCACGGCGACTGTGGAAGACGAGCGCCCGCCCGTAACGCCAGCGCCGCCGTCACCACGATCGTGACGGCGGCGGCCACGATGAGCGCCCCTGCTTCCATGCCCGGAACCTAGCGGCGCAGAGCCAGCCCGACCAGGCCCGCAACCATGGTCCCGACCACGATCAACGCCACGATGAACGGCCACAGCCCCGACGGCGCTCCCGGCAGGAACGGCAGCATCAACGCGCTCCACGCCTCGACCAGGCGGGTCACCACGACCACCCACAGCGCGGTGCGGTTCCCGCGCCACCCGGGCACGACGGCGACCAGCGTGGCCAGACCCAAGACCAGCAGCGTGAGGCTGATCCACACCGGCTGCGGTGCGATCGTGGGATCCAGCTGACCAGCACTGGGATCGACCAGCGACATCGCCCCGTTCGACACATTCGCGAGCGCCATCAAGGACGCAAGAACCAGACCGACCCGAGCCGCACGGCCCACCCGGCCGACCGGTCGGACCGCGACAGGAGCTGTAGTAGACATCAGACGCCTCCCTCAATGGATTGGTGCCCCCAGCGTCACGAGTCACTCCTATGGCCACCAGAGCACCCCCTTCCCAGCCGTCGGGAAATCTCCGGGAGGCCCCTCAACGAGTCAGCCCGACTCGCCCGGGACGAGGACGTGAGCGAGTCGCGATCTCGACCGGCCTGCCGGGACGCCTCAGGAGCGCGCCCTTCTGTACCTCCTTCGGTGTCGGGCTCACAGCCGGGCGTGGAGTTCGGTGCGGAGGACCGTGCTGTCGATGCCGAGGCGGGCGAGGGTGCGGGGCACGGTGCCGTGGTCGGGCTGGATCGCCGCGAGCAGGACGTGGCCCGAGGTAACCGGGCGGTCGTCCTGCTTGGCGAAGGAGACCGCCCGCTGGAAGGCCTCACGCAACGACTCCTGGGATCGCAGCGCCCCGGTGCCGGGTCCCGCTTCGGGGGCCTTCCAGTCCAACGCGCCGTCATCGACGGAGATGCCGATCGATCCCAGCGCGTCCCGGTGCTGTTGCCGTACCGCGTCCAGCCACCGGTCCTGATCCACCGCATGCGCGGCCAGGACGGCTGCGGCGATCCCGTCGTCGAGGGAGAACGCGGCCGCGACGAGGTGCTCGGCGGACGGAAACTCTTCCCCCTGCTGGCGGGCGATGCGCTCGGCCTCGGGGAGCAGCCGGTTCATGGTGGCCAGGTCGGCGCGGGCCCTCTTCAGGTGGTCGAACACCAGGGTTCCTTCCAGTCGCAGCGGTGTTGGGTGGTGGTCACGGTCGGGGGAGGCGGCGGGCGTACTTCTTGTGCACGGCCTGCTTGCTGACGCCCAAGCACTGCGCGACACGCACCCAACTCCAGCCCTGCTCAATCGCCTCCCGGACGGAGGCGGCCTCGAGGCGGTCGGCCAGCTGCCGCAGCGACACCACCGCGGCCAGCGCTTCAGCGGGGTCGCTCGGGTCGGGGACCGGAAACGTCATGCCGTCAACCATAGTTGACTGAATGGGGATCGTCAATCTGGATTGACGGTCGGGGCCCCACGCGAGGCCTGACCGTGACGGCCATCCTCAGACAGGTTGAGTCTCCCGCCAGTTCCAGCGTGCGCGCCCCCAGCAACCACGTTGACCATCACACGATCATCGGGATCGTGCTGGTCGGCGTCTTCGGCGTCCCCGCCGTCGCGCCGGGCTGGGTCCACTTTCCCAAGCCCGCCGGGTCGGCGGCGGTGGTGCGGCCGCTCGATCCAGGTGGCGATCGGCACTCGCCCGGAACAAGACCTCTCACCGCGACTCGTGCGTGCTACACCTGCCGAGCTCACCTGGGTTCGATCGCCCGGTCAGGAGGCGGAAGCGGATCCTCCTCAGCTATTGAGTTTCGGCGTAGTGGAGGCAGTGAAACGCCGCGTTCGCGAACGGGTCAGGGCTCGGACTACGAGGCTGCTGATTCCCACGTGGACCTCAAGAGGGCGTTGAAGGGCTGGCCGGTGTACTGGACCGCATGCCCCGCCCCTGGAATCGCTGCACGTTCA
>CALMIQ010000458.1 GCA_937863965.1 uncultured Micropruina sp. | reverse complement strand
GACAGGCCGTCCCATATGACGCACCGTCACCGGACAACCCTTCTCGGGCGGTCTTGCGAACATTCGGGCGTGGGTTTCCGCCGATGACCTGCACCGCCTCCGCAACGGGTTCCTCCTACGGGACGGACAACTGGACCGACCGCAACCGCTGCGAGGGCGGACCACTGAGCGTTAGGGGGTCCCGTCCGGCTCCGATGCCCTCTCCAGGCTTCGGACCGCTGCCAGGCGGTGGAGCTCAGACCGTCGGATGAGGAGTGCGGCAACGGGCGCCCGCGATCGCGCTGGCGGCGTGATGATTGGTCGTCATTCGCGCCCTTTGGTTCCTTCGCGCACCATCCGACGATGTTCGCCGCGGCCGGCGGCGTGCCCGCGTTGCGGGCGGAGTCGTTCAGTCGCGAGCGATGCGAAGGGCGACCCAGAGCGCGCACCTTCGGCAGATGTAGGCCGGTTCGCTCCCGAGTGCGTGGAGCGACCTTCGTGGCCGCTGGCGGCCGCAGCACGAGCATCGTTGCTGGGTGTCATCGGCCATGTCGCGATGGTGCCACGGGCCGGTGACCTTCGCGGGTCACAGGTAGCGGCAGACGTCCTCGGGGGAGCATGTGGCCGGGTCGCCGGTGGTGGCGTGCTCGCGCAGGATGGCGATCGTGGTGCGTAGCTGCGCGAGCTCGGCGAGCTGCCGGTCGATGACCGCGAGGCGGGTGTCGAGCAGGTCGGTGACGTGCTGGCAGGGGGCCTGGCCCCGGTCTCGGATGGCCAGCACCTGGCCGATCTGGGCCAGGGTCAGCCCGGCGGCTTGGCCCCGGCGGATGAAGTGCAGCCGGTCGAGCACCTCGGGGCCGTAGTCCCGGTACCCCGCCGGGCTGCGGTCGGGGTCGGGGAGGAGTCCGACGTCCTCGTAGTACCGCAGGGTCTTAGCTGTCGTGCCCGACGCCTGAGCCACCTCACCGATCCGCATGCCACTCATTCTGCCTTGACCTTCCAGTGCACTGGAAGGTCGATCCTGGTCCTGAGGCGCGGCAACAAGGGAGGACTTATGACGGCAACGGACAAGGGCAGGTCGTATGACCTGGCAGTGATCGGGTCCGGTGGGGCGGCGTTCGCGGCCGCGATCCGCGCCACCACCCTGGGCAAGCGGGTGGTGATGATCGAGCGCGGCACCATCGGCGGTACCTGCGTGAACACCGGGTGTGTGCCCTCCAAAGCCCTGCTCGCGGCCGCCGAGGCCCGCCACGTCACACTCGACGCCGCCCGGTTCCCCGGTCTGCCACTCCCCGACGCCCCACCGGTCGACATGCCCGCCATGGTCGCCGGCAAGGACAAGCTCGTCGGATCGCTGCGCAGCGAGAAGTACGCGGCCCTGGCCGCCGAGTACGGGTGGGCCCTCCACCCCGGCGAGGCCACCTTCGTCGGCACACCGACTGAGCCGGCACTCCGCGTGACCGGCCCGGACGGCACGGCGGAAACCGTCCGGGCCGCGCACCACCTCATCGCTACCGGCTCCACGCCCTGGGCGCCGCCGGTCCCCGGCCTGCAGGAGGCCGGTTATCTGACCTCGACGACCGCGATGGAGCTGGACCACGTCCCGGAGTCGCTGCTGGTCATCGGCGGCGGCTACGTCGCCATGGAGCAGGCCCAGCTCTTCTCCCGCCTCGGTGCCCAGGTCACCATGCTCGTCCGCTCACGGCTGGCCTCCCACGAGGAACCCGAGGCCGCCACCGCCCTGGAAGAAATCCTCGCCGACGAAGGCATCGAGATCATCCGCGGCGCGGTGCCCACCGCGGTGCGCCGCGACCCGGCCACCGGCGAGGTCACGGTCACCGCCACCACCGCCGACGGCTCACACGAGCTCCGCGCGGCCGAGCTCCTCGTTGCCACCGGCCGCCGCCCGGTCACCGGCACGCTCGGCCTCGACACCATCGGCGTGCGCGCCGGCAAGCGCGGCGAGGTCATCATCGACAGCCACCTGCGCACCACGAACCCGCGGATCTGGGCCGCGGGTGACGTCACCGCCCACCCGCAGTTCGTGTACGTCGCCGCGGCCCACGGCGCCCTGGTCGCCGACAACGCCCTCACCGGAGCCGGCCGGGAGGTCGACTACCGCCACCTGCCCCGGGTCGTGTTCACCAGCCCCGCCCTGGCCTCCGTCGGAATGACCGACCAGCAGGCCCGCACTGCCGGGATCCGCTGCGACAGCCGCGTCCTGCCCCTGGCGCACGTCCCGCGCGCCATCGTCAACCGTGACACCCGCGGGCTCATCAAGATCGTCACCGACGCCGACACCGGCCGCATCATCGGCATCACCGCCCTCGCCCAGGACGCCGGTGACCTCGCCGCCGCCGGCGTCTACATCCTCGAGGCCGGCATGACCACCGACCAGGTCGCCAACCTCTGGAGCCCCTACCTGACCATGGCCGAAGGCCTCAAACTCACCGCCCAAACCTTCACCACCGACATCACCAAACTCTCCTGCTGCGCAGCATGAACCCGCACAGGGATCCCTATACCGGAGCGTCGAGCCTGGCGACCTCTCTCGTTCGCTTTGGCTCCGTCAGAGACCGAACGCTCCTCCGCTGACGAGGATGACGATGCCGAGGCCGATCAGGACGATGGGGAACAGGATGTGTTCCCAGCGCTCGAGGACTTCAGCGATCGGCGGCCGGGTGGCAACGAACTTGGCGACTACGACCAGGACCGCGACGAGCGCGAGGAAGACGAGGCAGTAGGCGACCACTGCGATGGGTTCCACGCTGAGGAAGACGGGGACATAGACGCCGATGTTGTCTCCGCCGTTGGCGAAGGTGACTCCTGCGACGGTCCACGCGCTGACCTTCGTGCCCGTGACCTTGGCGTCATCGTCGTCATCGTCTCCGCGCCAGGCTTGCCATGCAGCCCAGAGACCGAGGGCCAGGGGGATGAGCCCGAAGTACGGGATAGCTGCTGAGGGCAGGAATGCTCCGGCTCCGATAGTCACCAGCACAGCGGCACCGAGGATGCAGGCGAACCCCACGTACTGGCCGACCAAGATGCGGGTGGTCGTCCCGCGTTGGCCCGCGCCGCGGGCGAAGAACAAGGAGAGCACGATGATGTCGTCGATGTTGGTCGCGATGAACAGGCCGATTGCCTGCAGGACCGCAGCCAGGATCACGCGCCCGCCTCTGCTGCGTCGCATCCGTGCACCGAGCAGGCAGGATCGATGCACGGGGCGTTCTCGTCAACCGCGAGGGTGACGTCAACCAGGGCGGTCAGCGCCTGCGTCAGGTGGGGATCGGCGATCTCGTAGCGCGTCTTGCGGCCCTCGGGTTCGGCAGCAACGATGCCGCAGTCGCGCAGGCACGCCAGATGATTGGACACGTTGGAGCGTGTGAGGTCCAGATCGCGGGCCAGCTCTGCCGGGTAGGCCGGCCGGTCGAGCAGCGTCAGGATGATCCGGGACCTGGTCGGGTCGGCCAGCGCGCGGCCCAACCGGTTCATCACGTCCAGGCGAGAAGCAATGGTCAGCATGCGCTGAACTATACAGCGAGGACTGAAGTGGTTTTACGCAGCCCGGAGTCGCTAAGCGTGCGAACGAGGCTGTGTCAGTTGGGGATCGACCCACGGGACGATTCGCCCGATCATCAGGGAACTCACGAAGCGGCGACAGA
>CALMIQ010000457.1 GCA_937863965.1 uncultured Micropruina sp. | reverse complement strand
GTGGCGTTCGCCGGATGACGGGGTGGCGTTCGCCGGATGACGGGGTGGCGTTCGCGGCCGCGTCGAGTTCGACGCCGGCCAACTCCGTCATCCCGGGCTCGACCCGGGATCTCCTCAGCTGAACTTGGGCTTGCCTCGAGGTTGCTTTTACAGATCGTTGAGGACGATCCGGCAGAGTTCCTCTCGTGCCGGGGAGGAAGCACGAACCGCCACAGGACAGGCCGGGACCGCGATTCGGGGGGACGCGGAAACGGCGGGGGAACTGCCCGGTGGCGACAGAGGATCGAGCCGGGTCGGCGGACGTTCGGGGGGACGTCCACGGCCCGGCTCTCCGCTTGCCCGAGAGGATTCCGGCACCGACTGCCGTGCACGAATCCGCCGGCTATCTCCGGACTCACAGCGGGATGCTTCAGTTCCGGGTGCGCATGCCCAGCTCCATCCGGGCGATGTGCATGGTCAGGTAGGTCACCTCGTCGGCGGTGACCGTGTGCCGCAGCCTCAGCTCGAGCAACGCCCTGATGCGCAGCGCCAGCTGATGCGCGCGGTCGTTGCCCTCGGCGAGCACCACCGCCACGGTGGGCACGCCGCTGGTCAGCTGCTTGCCGGCCCGGGCCCGGGCGAAGAAGTACCGCAGGTGGGCAGCGAACCGGGCAGCATCGATCGAGTCGGGATCGAACTCGTCCCCGTACGCGTGATGCACGACGTCGAAGATCTGCCGGATCAGCCGCGACTGCAGGAAGGTCTGTTCCATGCTCGGGCTGCCGGTGACGGCGTGGAACAGGTGCATGGCGAGCGCGATCGCCTCACCCTTCGGCAGCGGCTGATCGAGCTGGGAGTTGAGCTTGTCGAGCAGCCGCTCGGCCACCTGGAGTTCGTCCGGGTGCAGGTGTGCGACCTCGGCCCGCATCGGGTACTCCATCACCTCGCCGCGGGCCACCCGCTCGATCGCCTGATGCAGATGGTCCGCGGCAGCCACGATGGCCAGCGGGGGCATGATCGCCCCAAGCTCGCGCACCGCCTCGCCGAAGAGCCGCTCGACCAGGGCCAGCCGTTCCAGCGGAATGTCGGCGATCACCTGGGCGACCGAAACCGGGTTGTCCGACGGGATGAACCGGCGGGCCACCAGCGCCGGGTCGATGGCGCCACCGGGCCGGCCCTGATAGCCGACGCCACGCCCGGTGACCACCACCTCCCGTCCGAGCTCGTCACGGGTGAGCACGACGTTGTTGTTGAACACCCGAAGGATTCGCAGCGCACTCACCCCTTCCGTCCTCTCCGCAGCCGGCCGGAATCAGGCCAGCGTCGCGCCATTGCTGGCGATCATGTCCCGATACCAGCCGAAGGACTTCTTCCGGTACCGCTGCAGGCTGCCGGAGCCGTCGTCGTTGCGGTCAACATAGATGAACCCGTACCGCTTCGACAGCTGCGCGGTGGACGCGCTGACCACGTCGATCGGTCCCCACCAGGTGTACCCCAGCACCCGGACGCCGTCGGCGATCGCCTCGCGGACCTGCACCAGGTGGTCGTGGAGGTAGGCGATCCGGTAGTCGTCCTCGACGGTCAGCACGCCGTCCACCTCGACCAGCTGATCCTTGGCGCCCAGCCCGTTCTCGACGATGAACAGCGGCTTGCCCCAGCGGTCCCAGAACTGGTTGAGGACGATCCGCAGGCCGACCGGGTCGATCTGCCAGCCCCACTCCGACGCCGGCAGCGTCGGGTTGGGGATGCCGCCCATGATGTTGCCCTCGCCCTTCTCGCCGTCCTCGGCCGACTCGCACACGCTCATGTAGTAGCTGAACGACACGAAATCGACCGTGTTGGTCAGCAGTTCGCGATCGGCGTCGGTGATGTCCAGGACGATGCCCTTGTCCCGCAGCGTCCGCAGGAAGTACCCGGGGTACTCGCCCCGTACGTGGACGTCGCTGAACGCCAGGTTGCCGTGATCGGCGTCCATCACCGCCAACACATCGGCCGGGTTCGGGGTCAGCGGATAGGTCGGCATGGCGATCACCATGCAGCCGATCTGCAGCGCGGGGTCGATCTCCTTGGCGATCTTCGTCGCGGACGCCGACGCCACCAGTTCGTGGTGGATGGCCTGGTACAGGTCGGCCTCGCTGAGCTGCTCCTTCGGCGTCCAGATGCCGCCCGACAGCAGCGGGGCGTGCAGCACCGAGTTGATCTCGTTGAACGTCAGCCAGTACTTCACGCGGTGCCCGTAGCGCTCGAACAGCGTCCGTGCGTAGCGCTCGTAGAAGCCGATCATCCGGCGATCGACCCAGCCGTCGTAGGTCTTGGCCAGGTGCAGCGGGGTCTCGTAGTGGCTGATCGTCACCAGCGGCTCGATGCCGTGCTTCTCCAACTCGTCGAGCAGGCCGTCGTAGAAGGCGAGCCCCTCCTCGTTCGGGGTCTCCTCGTCGCCGTTGGGGAAGATCCGGCTCCAGGCGATCGAGAACCGGTACACCGAGAAGCCCATCTCGGCGAACAGCGCGATGTCCTCGGCGTAGCGGTGGTAGTGATCGATGCCGACCAGCTTGAGGTTGTCCGGGGTGGGCTCCTCGGTCGGCCCGGTCTTGATGCCGTGGGGCATCACGTCCTGGATCGACAGCCCCTTGCCGCCGGCGTCGTAGCCGCCCTCCAGCTGGTTGGCGGCGGTGGCGCCGCCCCACAGGAAGCCTTCCGGGAAGGTCGTGGTCATGGTTGATTCTCTCCTGTCTCGGTGAAGCCGTGGGCGCTTCAGGTGGTGACGATCAGAGCGGTGTCGTCATGGGTCACCGCGGACGCCGTCGCGGGGACGACCTCCTTCTGCTCGGCGGTGTTGGTGATCACCAGCACCGTCGTCGTGGAGTAGCCGGCCGCGGCGATCGCGTCCAGGTCGACCTCGACCAGCACGTCGCCGACCGCGACCCGGTCACCCTTGCCGACCTTGGGCGAGAACCCCGCGCCGTTCAGGTTGACGGTGTCGATGCCGACGTGAACGAGCACCTCGACGCCCTCGTCGGTCCGGATGCCGTAGGCATGACCGGAGTCCATGGTCACGATCAGGGTGCCGCTGACCGGCGCGTACACCGTCCCCGACGTCGGCTCGACACCCACACCGACGCCCATCACACCGCTGGCGAACAGTGGGTCGGGGATGCCCGCGAGTGGGACGAGGTTGCCGTCCATCGGCGACAACACCAGCACCTCGGTGCCCGTCACGGCGACCACCGGCTCTGCGGGCTCGTCCTCACCGGCCACCTGATCGTCCTTGACACCCCAGAACAAGGTGAGCACGAAAGAGATGCCGATGGCCAGCGCGACACCGATGAAGAACAGCGGCAGGTTCGGCGTCGAGAGGTAGGCCGGCAGGCCGAGCAGCGACGGAAAGACGAAGGCGGTGGTCCCTGCGCCGGCGATCCCGGTGAGCGCACCACCGATCGCACCGCCGACGATGCCGAAGTAGAACGGCAGCTTGCGGGGCAGGTTGACGCCGTAGATGGCGGGCTCGGTGATGCCGGCCAGGAAGCCCGACAGGGCCGACGGACCGGCCAGCTTCTTGGTGTCGGCGTTGCGGGTGCGGATCAGCACGGCGAGGGTGGCGGCGGCCTGCGCCAGCACGGCGGGTGCCAGCGGCCCGGTCAGCACCGAGAAGCCGCCGGCGAGCTGCTGGACGATGATCGGGATGAAACCCCAGTGCAGGCCGAACAGCACGAACACCTGCCACAGGCCGCCCATCACGGCGCCGGCCAGCCAGGGGGCGACGCCGAACAGCCAGGTGATGCCGCCGGCGAGCGCGTTGGCGGCGATGGTGGTGGCCGGACCGATGGTCAGCAGGATCAGCGGCACCATGAGCAGCATGGCCAGCAGCGGCGTCATGAAGTTGCGGACGGCCCCGGGCAGCACCCTCACCAGGAGTCGTTCCAGGTGTCCCTGCACCCAGACGCCGACGATGATCGGGATGACCGAGCTCGTGTAGCTCATGATCACCAGCGGGACGCCGAACAGGGTCAGCGGATCGGTGGCCTGGGTGAGCGCCACGATCGACGGGTAGACCAGGGCACCGGCGATCGACATGGCCGTGAACTGATTCGCCTTGAAGTGCTTGGCGGCCGATATCGCCAGCAGCATCGGCAGGAAGTAGATCAGCGCGTCGGAGGCGGCGTTCAGCACGACGTACTCGGTGCTCTCGGCACTCAGCCAGCCGAAGGTGACGAACATGGTCACGAAGGCGTCCGTCGTCCGGCCCGGCGGTGGTGACCGGCGGGCGGTCAGTTCAGGGCGTGTGCGAGCGGTTCACCCGCTAGCCAGCGGGCGATGTCGGCCGCGCCGAGTTCGGCCGCGAGCTGGGCGGATTCCCGGCTGGCGCCGGCCAGGTGCGGCGTGACGATCAGCCGCGGCGTCCGGAGCAGTCGATGGTCGGCAGGCAACGGTTCGGACGGCAGCACGTCCGCCGCCGCGGCGGAGAGCCGGCCGGAGTCGAGGGCATCGGCCAGCGCGTCGTAGTCGAGGATCGGCGGACGCGCACAGTTGACCACGATCGCACCCGCGGGCAGCAGCGCCAGCTGCTCGGCGCCGATCATGCCGCGGGTCTCGCCGTTCAGCCGCGGATGCAGGGTGAGGATGCTGGAACGGCGCAGCAGCTCGTCGAGGTCGTCGAGCCGCTCGGCGTGCGGCATGTCCGCGGCCACGACGTAGGGGTCGTAGGCCAGCACGTGGGCGCCCATCGCGTCGAGGATTCGGGCCACCCGCGAACCCACGGCACCGTACCCGATCAGGCCGATGGTCGAGCCGCGCACCTCCGGCGCCACGTTCTCGTAGGCGTAGTAGTCCCCGCGCCATTGGCCGGCCACCAGCTCGTTGTGCCGGTCCACCAACTGGCGCACCGCGGCCAGGATCATCGCCACGCTGTGTTCGGCGGTGGATGTCGCGTTGCGGCCCGGCGCGTTGGACACCCGGACGCCGTGCGCGGTCGCCGCTGCGACGTTGATGTTGACCGGCCCGCCGCGTCCGACGGTGATCAGCTTCAGGGTCGGGACGGCCGCCGCGATCACCTTCTCGGTGAACGGGGAAGCATGGACGAAGGCGATCTCGCAGCCATCCAGCGCCCGGATCAGGACGTCCTCGTCGCCCTCGGCCTCGTACACCTCGCCGATCCGGACGAACGGGGTGAGCGGCCAATCGCCCTTGATGACGGTCGTTTCGGCGTCCGGGACATGCCGGGCCAGCGCCTCCAGCAGGATCTCCGGCAGGATGAATCGATCCCCGGCCACCAGTACCTTCACCACGTCCGCCTCCTCGCGTTTCGTTCGTGCTTCCCGCGGCCTCGTTGCCGCCGCACCTCGTCGTCCCAGTCTGTCCTGTCGGCCCTCTACTCGGTACGGGTTTCCCATGCCACGGTCCGGACGCCACCCGAGACTTCTCTCGCACGGTCCGAGATCCCGGCGTGCGCCGGGATGACGTGAGCGGCCGTTCCGCCTTCGGCTCCCGGCGTCCGTCATCCCGGGCTCGACCCGGGATCTCCTGCCCACGACGAGAGAGGACTACTCCAGCCAGTCGCCGGCGTCCCAGGCACCGCGGAACCGGGCGGTGAGGTACTCGCCGACGACGGCACTGCCCAGGTCGGCCAGGTCGGGGGCCACCACCCGCCCGCCGGAACGACGGGCGAGCTGGGCCAGGAATCGCGCGAGCCCGGGGTCGTCGCCGAGCCGGAAGAAGATCGGCGCCGCTCCCAGGCGGGACGCCTTGTCCAGTTCGACCACGGTCAGCGCCACCGTCTCGGGGGCGGTCGGCCAGTCGAACCAGGCGTCGCCGCCACCGGTCAGGTGCGCGGTCGGTTCGCCGTCGGTGACCACCAGCAGCACCGGCTGCATCGACGGGTGCTGCCGGAAGAAGCGGTTGGCCAGCAGCAGCGCGTGATGCAGGTTGGTGCCCTGTTCGCGCACCGGCGGCAGCGACGTCAGCTCGGCGATCTCCCGGGACTGCGCCCAGCGTCCGAAGCTGATCAGCTGCAGCCGATCGCCCCGGAACCGGGTGCTGACCAGGTGATGCAGGGCCAGCGCCGTCCGCTTCATCGGCACCCAGCGCCCCTCGGCGGCCATCGAGTACGAGGTGTCCACCAGCAGCGCGACCGCGGACGACGTGCGCGCCTCGGTCTCGACGACCTCGACGTCGGCGATGTCGAGCCGGATGCCGCGGGTCGCGTCGCCTCCCTCGGACGCGGTGCGCGTGATGGCGTTGGTCAGGCTGCGGGTGACGTCCCACGGCTCGGAATCACCGAACTGCCAGGCGCGGGACGCCCCGGTCGGCTCCCCCGCCGCGCCGGCCAGCCGGGTGTCGCGGTTGCCCTGGCGTCCGGAGAGCTGCTTGGCGGCGTCCGCGAGCAGCGCCTTGCCCAGCCGGCGCATCGCCTGCGGCGACAATCGCAGGTCACCGGACGCGTCCCGCCGCAGGAACCCGCCCTCGCGCAGTGCCTTCTCCAACTCCGCCAGCACTCGCGCGTTCCGCGCCGCGTCGCCGCCGAGTTGCCGGGTCAGCGCGTCCAGATCCAGGTCGTCGAGCCGGGCGCCGCCGTAGTTCTGGCCGAGTTGGTCGGCCAGTTGGTCGAGCTCGGCCAGATCCTGCAGGACGCCGGTGCCGTCGCCCAGCCCCATGCCCTCCTCGCCGGTGAACTGCTCGCCGCCCGACCAGTCCTCGCCCGGTCGCAGCGCCTGCAGCGACGAATCCAGCCGGTCGAGTTGGGCCATCAGCTCGGGCGAGCCGAAGGCCTGCGCGGACAGCCGCATCAGCTCCTCGCGCTGCTCGGCGCTCATCGACCGAAGCATCCGCTGGGCCGCCGCGGCCCGCTGGGCCAGCGCGTCGATCAGCTCGTCGACATTCTTCGGGTTCTCCGGGAAGAAGTCGCCGTGCTCGGCCATGAAGTCCTCGAAGTCCTCGGGCGTGTCCTCGCCGCGGCGATGCTTGTCGAGCAGTTCGTTGAGGTCGGCGAGCATCGCGTTGATCGCCGCCCGGTCCTCGTCGGTGGCGTTCTCCAGCGCCTGCTTCATGCCGGCGAAGCGCTGGTCGAGCAGCTCACGGCCGAGTAGGTCCTTGATCTTCTCGTAGTCCTGTCTGGCTTCGGTGGACGCCCAGTCGTAGTCGGCCAGCTCGTTGACCGCCGCGGCCGTGGAGGGGGACAGGTCGTCCAGCCGGAGCTCGCGGAAGGCGCGGTCGTCGTCGTCCATCATGGCGTCGCGGAGCAGCTCCCGACGCTCGGCGGTGACCGCCTTGTCGAGCAGCTCCTTGACCTCCTGCAGCGTGCCGTCCATCCGGTAGCGGCTGAGCAGATCCCGCCGGCGCGCGTTCACCCGGCGGGCCAGGTCGTCGAGCCCCTCGCGTCCGGAGCCGCCGCGACGCAGGTACTCGCGCAGGGCCCGCTCGGGCGTGTAGCCGGCCATCACGTCGTCGCCGATCGCGGCCAGCGCCTCGCTCAGGTCGACCGGCGGCGCCAGCGGGTCGGGGCCGCCGGCGTAGCGGCCGTAACGCGAGGCGCGGTTGCGGGGCATGATCGTCCTAGCCGTAGATCGTTTCGCTGCCGTCGGAGTCCTTGGCGATCCGGCGCGCCAGGTAGAGGCCTTCGAGTGCCAGTTCGACCGCGCTCGCCCGGCGTCCGTCGCTGTCGGCGGTGAACCGCTCGGCGATCTCGTCGTAGACCTCGCCGGCCTCGGGCAGTCCGTCGAGGAACTCCGCGGCGGTCACCTGCTCACCGGTGACGATCGTGGTGCGCCCGTCGAGCGCGTCGACCAGCGGACCGAGGTCGATGCCGCGGAAGTGTGCCCGGGCGGCGTCCGCGGTGGCGGTGCGCAGCAGGTGGCTGAGGATCGCCTCCTCGCGGCCCTCCTCTCCGGCCTCGAACTCGATCTTGCCGCCCAGGACGTCGACCGCGGTCTCCAGGTCGACCAGCCGGGCCACCGGCTCGGTCTCGCCCCGGACGACCGCGCGGTGCAGTGCCGCGGCAGCGACGGTCTCGGCGCCGGCGATGGCGAAGCGCGCCGAGACCCCGGAGCGCTGGTTGATCGCCGGCGACTCGCGCAGCGCCCGGGTGTACCGCGCCAGGATCTCCAACAGCACGTCGGGAATCTCGGCGACCAGATGCGCCTCCTGCCGGATCACCGCCACCTCGTCGGTCAGCTCCAGCGGGTAGTGGGTGCGGATCTCGGCACCGAAGCGGTCCTTCAGGGGGGTGATGATCCGGCCGCGGTTGGTGTAGTCCTCCGGGTTCGCCGAAGCCATCACCAGCACGTCCAGCGGCAGCCGCAGCACGTAGCCACGGATCTGGATGTCCCGCTCCTCCATCACGTTCAGCATCGACACCTGGATCCGTTCCGCCAGATCGGGCAGCTCGTTGATCGCGACGATACCGCGGTGACTACGAGGAATGAGTCCGAAGTGGATGGTCTCGGGGTCGCCCAGCCGACGGCCTTCGGCGACCCGGATCGGGTCCACGTCGCCGATCAGGTCGGCCACCGAGGTGTCCGGGGTGGCCAGCTTCTCCGCGTACCGCTCGGAGCGATGCCGCCAGGCGACCGGCAGGTCGCCGCCCAGCTCGGCGGCGCGGCGGCGCGACTCGGCGGTGATCGGCTCGTAGGGGTGCTCACCCAGCTCGGCCCCGGCGATCACCGGTGTCCACTCGTCGAGCAGTCCCTCCAGAGTTCGCAGCAGCCGGGTCTTGCCCTGGCCACGCTCCCCCAGCAGCACCACGTCATGACCGGCGATCAGCGCCCGCTCGAGTTGCGGCAGCACCGTGCGACCGAAGCCGTGCAGGCCCGGCCACGGGTTCTCGCCGGCCGCCAGCGCGGCCAGCAGGTTGTCACGGATCTCCTCGCGCAGAGCCTTCTGCACGTGCCCGCTGGCACGCAGTTCGGCAAGCGTCGCGATGGCGGGGCGTTCGGTCACGACCTCACGCTAACCCCGTGGACAAGACCGAGGGACGTCGCCCGCGGGCTGGCACCTGCCCGTAACGAGCATCCGGATCGGTCCGGGACTGGCCGGACCGATCCGGATGCTCGTTCACGCCTCGGCGGGCCGACCTATCCACCGGCCCATTGGGCCGGTTCAGACCGCGGGTACGCTCGTCGCGTGCCGTCGCCCAAGACCTTCCGGGTGCTGCTGGTGCGCCACGGGCTGACACCCACCACCGGCAGGCTGCTGCCCGGCCAGGCGCCCGGACTGCATCTCGCCGACCCGGGCCGGCGCCAGGCCGAGGCGGTCGCGCGACGACTGGCCGACGCCGGGCTGGCCGCGATCTACACCTCACCGCTGGAGCGGGCCCGGGAGACCGCGGAGCCGGCGGAGCGGGAGACCGGGCTGACAGCGATCATCGAACCCGCCCTGCTGGAGTGTGACTTCGGTGAATGGACCGGCCGCGAGCTCGGCGCGCTGGCGAAGCTCCGCGAGTGGCGCACCGTGCAGCAGGCGCCCTCCACGTTCCGGTTCCCCGGCGGCGAGAGCTTCGTCGAGCTGCAGACCCGAATGATCGCCCTGATGGAACGGCTGCGCACCGAGCACCGTGGGCACACGGTGGCCTGCTTCTCCCACGCGGACCCGATCAAGGCGCTGCTGACCCATACCCTCGGCACCCACCTCGACCACTTCCAGCGCATCGATGTCGGCACCGGCTCGGTCTCGGTGATCGATTGGCCCGGTCGCGGGGCGCCCGTGGTCCGCAGCGTGAACTCGACCGACGGGCCCCTGGTTCGGTGAACGCGGCCGAGCGGGAGGCGCTGCTCGACGAGGGCACCATCGGCCTGGTCGGCCGCGTCGTCGACAGCAGCAACGCCACCTTCGTCGTCGAGGTCACCCGCGGCGACGACTACACCTGGGCCATCTACAAACCCGAATCGGGTGAGCGCCCGCTGTGGGACTTCGATCCCGGCCTCTACAAGCGGGAACGCGCCGCCTACCTGCTGGACTCCGCCCTCGGCTGGGGACTGGTGCCGCCCACCGTGATCCGCGCCGACGCCCCCCTCGGCATCGGCTCGCTGCAGTGGTTCATCGAGTGCGATCCGGCGGTGCACTACTTCACCCTGCTCCGCCAGGCACCCGAGACCCACGACCGGCTGCGCCGGCTGGCCGCCTTCGATGTCGTCAGCAACAACACCGACCGCAAGGGCGGTCACGTGCTGCGCGACGAGGCGGGCGACATCTGGGCGATCGACCACGGCCTGTGCTTCGCGGCGGGATTCAAGCTCCGCACGGTGATCTGGGACTTCGCCGGCGACGCCGTCGACCCGGAGGTGCTGGCCGACATCGCGCCGCTGGCCGACGCCGTCCCCGACGAAATCGCCGAACTGCTCGATGAACGCGAGGTGCGCGCCCTGCGCCGGCGCGCCCAACGGCTGCTGGACGCCGGCATTCTGCCGATCGACACCACCGGACGCGCGTGGCCCTGGCCGCTGGTCTAGCGGCCGGATCCTCACGTCTGCCGGGAGCGGCGATCTCGACATCGTGCTCTGATCAACGTGTGCCCGGAGGCGCGCCATGGGTCTTGCGCATGCACGTAATCTTGTAATTGCTGCAAGGAGGTAGTCATGAACATGCGAGGATTCGGACGTCCCGGCGGGTGGCAGAGCGCCGATCTACCGGCGGCCGACGATGCCCAGGCCTGGTTCGAGGGACGCCTGCCCGACGCCTGGTTCCTGGGCGTCGAGGTGATCGTCGACCGCGAGGAGATCACCGTGATCGGCACACTGCCCGACGAGGGCGTCCAGCCGGCGGCCGCCGAGGGCCGCATCGCGCGGTTCCGCGAGGAGACCCGGGAGCGCCGGATCGGTATCGCGCTCGAAGCGCAGGCACGCTACGGCCGCAAGGTGTCGTGGGGCGTCCGGCTGGGCGAGGCGACCGCGCTCTTCACCCACCTGTCGGTGCCCGTGATGACCCGGCTGAAGCAGCCCGAACGGCGGGTTCTCGACACCCTGGTGGACGCCGGCGTGGCCCGGTCCCGCTCGGACGCCCTGGCCTGGGCGGTCAAGCTGGTCGGACGCCACACCGAGAGCTGGCTGGCGGAACTGCGGACCGCGATGGAACAGGTGGACAAGCTGCGCGCACAGGGCCCTGGACTGTGACATCGGGGTGAGCAGCGGGAAGACGACCCGCCAGACGGTGGCGGAGCCGCGCGCGCAAGGCCCCGAACCGTGAACTGGCATGCGTCGTCGTGACGCGCGGCGGCAAGCTGCCGATCGGCGCGAACATTGATCGGCGGTGGGGCTTCGCGCTCCGCCGAGACAGTCGAACCGGACGAGCGGCCGTCCGCTCCGGTATGTCCAGCGCCGAACCCGGCACCCCACCGCCTGGGGGACCTTCCAGTCTATCCGATCGGGTCCAGCCCGGGCGAGATCCCGGCATCCGCCGGGATGACGTGGTCGGCCAGGGCGAACCAGACCCCCACGCAGCCGCCCGGACGACGCGGTTGGTCGCATCCCGGCACGCAGTGCTATCGCGCGCTTTCGTCATCCCGGCGAACGCCGGGATCTCCACGCCTGAATCCACCAGGCTCAGAGCTCTTCACGCACCCCTCGCTCCGGGCCGATCCGAGGTCGCCCAGGTAGTGGGCGATCAGCGGTCTCGGCGTCCGCTGTCGCCGGTCGAAGAGCTCGCTGCGAAACACCCCGTCGGTGTGGGTGGCGGCCACCGTCCAGGTGTTGAGCCCGTCGAAACCCCCTGTCAGCGCGGTTCTTCAGGGTCTCGACAAGCTCGATCAACGAGAACTCGACCAGGGATGGTCGGTGTGTCCTCTAGCCGCCGGCGAAGGGCGGCAGCACGTCCACCTGGGCGTTCGGCGGGACGTACTCGGTGCGCGAACGGGCGGCCCGGCCGTCCACCAGCACGCTGGAGACGGCAAACACCTTGGCCAGGCGCTCCCGGTCGGCGCTCAGCTGCTCGATGAGCTCGGCGACGGTCACCTCGAAGTCGGCGTCCAGCGTCTCCTCGTCGACCCCGGCGGCCTCGGCCGCGCCGGCGAAGTAGCGGATCCTCATCGTCATCCTCCGATTGCGCTCATGGTGCGGGACGGTTGCACGAAGCCCGCCTCGCCGATGCCGTGGGCCCGGGCCTTGAGGCCCTGGGCGCCCGCCCACAGCTCGGCGATCTCGGCGTCCGAGGCGCCGTCGCGCAGCGGTGTCCGCAGATCGGTCTCGGTGCGGGAGAACAGGCAGGTCCGCATCTGGCCGTCGGCGGTGATCCGGGTCCGGTCACAGGCGGCACAGAACGGCGCTGTCACCGACGGGATGACGCCGATCCGGCCGCCCGGCTGATCGGCGTCCGGCAGCACCTGCCAGAGCTCGGCCGGGGCGGCGCCGCGCGGCTCGGCGGCCGGCTCGAGCGTGAACCGTTCGCGCAGCCGGGCCAGGATCTCGGCCTGGGTGACCATCTGCGAGCGGTCCCACTCGTGCTGGGGTCCGAGCGGCATCTGCTCGATGAACCGCAGCTGGTAGCCGCGTTCCAGGCAGAACTGGGCGAGCGGCACCACGTCCACCTCGTTCACGTCGCGCATCACGACGCTGTTCACCTTGACCGGCAGCAGTCCGGCGGCCTCGGCGGCGGCGAGGCCGGCGAGCACGGCGTCCAGCCGGTCGCGGCGGGCCAGCGCGGCGTAGCGCGCGCGGTCGAGCGAGTCCAGCGAGACGTTCACCCGGTCGAGCCCGGCCGCGGCGAGCGCGGAAACCCGCTTGTCGAGGCCGATTCCATTGGTGGTGAGCGACAACTCGGGCGGCTTCCCGGCGCGGGTCCGCAACTCCTTGGCCGAGGCCACGATCTGCTCCAGCGAGCGGCGCAGCAACGGTTCGCCGCCGGTGAACCGGAGCTTGGTGATGCCGAGGAGTTCGACGGCGATCCGCAGCAGCCGGGCCAGTTCGGCGTCCGTCAAGACCTCGTCGGTGGGGAACCATTGCAGGCCCTCGGCCGGCATGCAGTAGGTGCAGCGCAGGTTGCAGCGGTCGGTCAGCGAGACCCGCAGGTCGGTGGCGACCCGGCCGTGCGCGTCGGCCAGCGTCAGCGGCACGCGCACCCCGGTCGTCATGTCCCTCAGGGTACGCGAGAGGCATCACGCGTGACCAAAGCCGGATGCAGGGCACCGGTGCCGGTGTCATGATGGGGGTGATGACATCGTCCACCGTGCCCACCGAAGGCCCGGAGCGACTGGGCCCGACCCGCCGCCGGGTGCTCGCCCATCTCCAGGAGGTGGCCGACCCGGAGTCGACCGAGACCATGGCCGAAGTCCTCGATCTCCATCCCAACACCGTGCGCTTCCACCTGGACGCCCTGCTCAGCGCCGGCCTGGCGCGCCGGCTCGTCGAGCGCCGCGGCGTCCAGGGCCGGCCGCGGGTGCTGTTCAGCGCCGCCCCCACCGCGCCACCGGTCACCGACGCTCCCTACCGCGCCCTGGTGCAGGCGATGCTCGGCTACCTGCGCGGCGACGAGCCCCCGGACAACCCCGTGGCCGAGCGGCTCGGCGAGGCGTGGGGACGCTCGCTGGCCGCGTGCGCCGGCGATCCGGAGGCCGGTGTCCAGTGCCTGGTGGCGGTCGTGAACGGGCTCGGCCTGAGTTCACGGGTGGCCGAGACCGACGGCGTCCGGAGCCTGGAGATCGTCCGCTGCCCCTTCCGCGAACTCACCCTGGGCGGTGACACCACCGTGTGCCGGATCCACCTCGGCATGATGCGCGGCTACCTCGCCGCCACCGGAGCCGACGAGACGGTTGCCGAACTCCGCCCCTGGGTCGAGCCAGAGTTGTGCCTGGCCCGACTGGCGCCCGTCGCCGAACCGGACGCCGGGCCGCAGGACGAACCGCGACTGCACGTGGACGGCAGACCGGACGCCGAGCCACACTGACCCTGGACACCCACCCAGGCGGCCAACGCTGGTCGAGCTCGTCGAAACCCCTTGCCATAGGCCCGTCACAGGTCTCGACACACGATCAGCGCTTCCGGGTGCTGGAGATCCCGGGTCAAGCCCGGGATGACGGTGTGACCTGTGTGCTGTGACGGGTGGCCGGTGTGCTGTGACGGCGTCGGACCCCGGTGCCACGTCCAGGTCATCCCGGCGCGCCTCGCCATCCGGCGAGTCCCGGGATCTCCGCTCAGATCCCGACGTCCTCCAGCAGGTCGGTGACCAGCGCCGCGATCGGCGAGCGCTCCGAGCGGGTCAGCGTGACGTGGGCGAACAGCGGATGACCCTTGAGCTTCTCCACCACGGCGACGACACCGTCGTGGCGTCCGACCCGCAGGTTGTCCCGCTGCGCCACGTCGTGGGTGAGCACCACCCGCGAGTTCTGGCCGATCCGGGAGAGCACGGTGAGCAGCACGTTGCGCTCCAGCGACTGTGCCTCGTCGACGATCACGAAGGCGTCGTGCAGCGAGCGTCCGCGGATGTGGGTGAGCGGCAGCACCTCGAGCATGTCGCGGGCCAGCACCTCGTCGATCACGTGCCGGTTGGTCACCGAGCCGAGGGTGTCGAAGACGGCCTGGGCCCAGGGCGACATCTTCTCCCCCTCGTTGCCCGGCAGGTAGCCGAGCTCCTGCCCGCCGACCGCGTACAGCGGGCGGAAGACGATCACCTTCGAGTGCAGCTGTCGTTCCAGCACCGCTTCCAGCCCGGCGCACAGCGCCAGGGCGGACTTGCCGGTGCCGGCCTTGCCGCCCAGCGAGACGATGCCGACGCTCGGGTCGAGCAGCAGGTCGAGGGCGACCCGCTGTTCGGCGGAGCGGCCGTGGATGCCGAAGCAGTCCCGCTCGCCGCGGACCAGCCTGACCGTGCCGTCGGGCAGCATCCGGCCCAGCGCGGTGGAGGTCGAGGCGTGCAGTACGACGCCGCTGTGGCAGGGCAGGTCGACCGCCTCGGGGACGAGCGCGGTGCCGGCCGCGTAGAGCGCGTCGATGCTGGCCCGCTCGACCTCGACCTCGGCCATTCCCGTCCAGCTCGCGTCGACGGGTAGCTCGTGCAGATATTCCTCGGCCTTCAGCCCGACCGCGGAGGCCTTCACCCGCAGCGGGACGTCCTTGCTGACCAGGACGACGTCGCGGCCCTCGGCGGAGTAGTTCAGCGCGACGGCGAGGATCCGGGAGTCGTTGTCGCCCAGGCGGAAGCCGTGCGGCAGCACCGTCTGGTCGGAGTGGTTGAGCTCGACGTGCAGCGTGCCGCCGTCGTCGTTGATCCGCAGCGGCAGGTCGAGCCGCCCGTTGGCCAGACGCAGCTCGTCCAGATAGCGCAGGGCGGTGCGAGCGAAGTAGCCGAGCTCGGGATGATGCCGCTTCGCCTCCAGCTCGGTGACCACCACGATCGGCACGATCACCTCGTGCTCGTGGAAGTTACGCAGGGCGTGCGGGTCGCTGAGCAGGACGGAGGTGTCGATCACATAACTCCGGGTCGCCGTGGCGGCCGAGGTGATCGAGACCCTGCGGGAACTGCTTGCTGTTCGGGGCACGAGCGGTCCTGTCCTGAGGCCGACGTCGCACCCCGCCGGCCTCACATGGTTGTGTCAGCCGGGAAGTGTTGGGCCCGGTGCTGGCCCGCGGGTTCGACCTGTGACAGTCAAACGACGCATCGTTCCTCCTGGGCGGCCACGTGGGTGACCGTGTCAGAACTGTAAGCCTGCCGATCGGCGATCCGGCGACGCGCCACGCC